>JANNKN010000603.1:0-5911 GCA_031396315.1 Deltaproteobacteria bacterium | reverse complement strand
AAAAGCGCATGCAGGCCGTCCGGCTTAGCCACGCCATAAACGTAATTGGTCGCGCTTGATCGCGCGTTACGCCTTCGCCCCATTGTTCGCGTTGGCGCTGGTGCTCGCCACGTTGCAGTCGAGCAGCGTCGAGGCGGTCGGCGTACGCGCGGCCGCCGCGCTCGCGGCGCGCAAGCATCCGAGCGGCGGCGATGTGCGCGTGCGCGCCGGCGGCGTCTGGTACCACGCCGGCCGTGTCGTCTACTCCGCGCGCGAAGTCGACTCCACATCCGGCGTCGTGCACGACATTCACGTCTACGAGCGCGACGCAGAGGGGCGGCTCGTGCGCACGATCGCCGCTGCGCGCGGCGAACGCCTGGCGCCGCAGCGCTGGGCTTTCGAGGATGCACTCGTGCGCGAACTCGATCCCGCGCTGCCTTCCGCAGCGCCGCGGGAGCGCCGCGAGGCGCGCATCGTGCTGGAGCTCGCTAGCGATCGCAGCCCGCAATTGCGGCGCGATGAACTCGCGGGCCTTCCGCTCGCACCGCTGCGCCGCTACGTCGCGGCACGGGTGGCGGCCGGTGCGGAATCCGGCGACGCGCGCGTCGTGCTCCATAACAGGCTGAGCGCGCCCTACGCAGTGTTCGTGTTCGTACTGCTCGCGATTCCGCTCGCACTGCGCAGTGAGGGCCGCCGCAGCCTCGCTCGCGCGGCATTCCAGGGCGCCGCGCTGCTCGTGTTCTTCCTGATCGCGCGCGACATGGGCTCGACGTTCGCTGCGCGCTCGCCAGCACTCGCGGCCACGTTCCCGTGGCTCACCCTCGGCGCGCTCGCGCTGCACGCGCTCGGCCTGCTCGCGCGCGCGCGGCGCTAAGCGCTCTTCTTGCCGGCGCCTTCGAGGAACGGCTTCAGCAGCTCGATCGGCAGCGGAAACACGATCGTGCTGGCGTTCTGCGTGGTCGCCATTTCCGCGAGCGTCTGCAAGTAACGCAGCTGCAAGGCGGCCGGCTCCTGCGAAAGAATTCGCGAAGCGTCCGCGAGGCGCTGAGCCGCCAGCGCTTCACCCTCGGCCCGAATGATCTTGGAGCGCTTCTCGCGCTCGGCCTCGGCCTGCTTCGCCATCGCGCGCTGCATGTCGGGCGGCAAGTCGATCTGTTTGACTTCGACGTTGCGCACCTTCACGCCCCACGGCTCGGTCTGCTGGTCGATGATCGCCTGCAGCCGTCGATTGATCGACTCGCGCTCGGAGAGCAACTCATCGAGCTCGGCTTGGCCCAGCACGCTGCGCAGGGTCGTCTGCGAGAGCTGCGAAGTTCCGTAGAGGTAATTCTCGACTTGCAGCAACGCCTTCTCAGGCTGCAGCACGCGGAAATAGAGCACCGCGTTCACCTTCACGGAGACGTTGTCCCGCGTAATTACTTCTTGCGGCGGCACGTCCATCACGATCTCGCGCAAGCTCACGCGCGTCATCTTGTCGACGAACGGAATGATCCAGATGAAACCGGGCCCCCTCACGCCGGAGAGGCGGCCGAGGCGCAGCACCACACCGCGCTCGTACTCGGGCAGCACCTTCGCGCCCATGATCAGCAGCAACAAAAGTCCCCCGAGCACGATCATTCCGGCTGAGAGCCCCATCACCCCTCCTCGGTCGCCGAGCCATGCCCGACAGCGACCCGTTTCGCGGCGCGCCGAACGCGGAGCCGCATGCCATCGACCGCGATCACTTCGACGGAATCGCCCTGTGCGACATCGCCTTCGGCGTCGGCGCTCCACAGCTCACCGCGCAGCGCCACGGTGCCTGAAGGCGCGAGGGCCGTCGAGGCCACCCCGCGCATCCCCAACAACTCGCCTTCGCCGATCCGGCTCGGCAGGGCCAGCGTGCGGCTCACCGCGAACGCGGCAAACGCGCCGAACGCGGCGAAGGTTCCGACCGCGGGCACGACCACTTGCCAGAACGGCAGGTCGAGGTCCGAGACATCGGGGCGCTCGAAGACCATCGAGCCGCCGAGCAGCATGCACGCGACCCCAGCCGCGAGCAGCACACCGTAAGTGCTGAGAAACAGCTCCGCGGCGACGAGCAGAACGCCAGCGACGAACAGACCCAGCCCGATCCACGAGAACGGCACGAGCTGGAAGGAAACTGCAGCGACGATCAAGCACGCTGCGCCGAGGATGCCGGGCACGCCTACGCCCGGCGTGTTCAGCTCGAGCCAGATCAGCGCGGCGCCGGCGAACATGAACAGGAACGCGAAGGTCGGATCCGCGATCGCGTGCAAGAAGCGCGCGAGCAGGCCCATCGTGAGCTCGCGCGTTGGGGCGCCCTTCAGGGCCAACCGCACCGAGCCGCCCCCGAGCTTCACGACGCGCCCGTCGAGAACCGCGAGCAGCGCGCCTCGATCGCGCGCGACCAGATCGATGACGTTCTTCGCCGCGGCTTCGTCCGCGGTGATCGCGACCGACTCGCGCACTGCCTGCGCGGCCCACTCGGCGTTGCGGCCACGCTCGCGCGCGATCGACTCGATGAACGAGATCGTGAAGTTCTCGGCCTTCTCGAGGCCGATGTCGACGGGCGGTGCGAGCGCTTCGCTCTCCGGATCTTGCGGCTTGCGCTCGTTGTTTCCACCGAAGCTGATCGGGTGCGCCGCGCCGATGCTCGAACCCGGCGCCATCGCCGCCACGTGCGCGGCGAGCGTGATGAACGTGCCCGCCGAGGCGGCCCACGCGCCGCGCGGCACGAACACGGCGATCGGTGCGCTCGCCTCCATCATCGTGCGCACGATTTCTTGCGTGGAGGCGAGGTCGCCGCCGGGCGTGTCGAGCTCGATCAGCAGCAGCGCCGCATGGGTGGCTTCTGCTTCGCGCACTGCGGAAACGAGGAAGTCCGCCGAGGCAGGATTGATCGTGCCAGCGAGGCGCGCGATCAGCAGAGGACCTTCGCGCGGCGGCACGAGCTCGGGCTGCACGCCCGCGTTCGCCTCGGCTTCGCTCGCGCTGGTCGCGTTCGCGCCTTCCTGCGCGCTCGCACCGGCCGCTCCTGCGATCGCCCCGCACAACGCGAGCGCGAGCGTGCGCCTCACGCGCGCCGCCCTTCGCGCAGCTTCTCGATGCGGTCGAAGATGCGCGCCGCGACTTCGCTCTTCGCGAGCAGCGGGAGCTCTTCGACTTGACCGTCGGGAGTCAACAGCAGCACCGCGTTCTGATCCGTCTCGAAGCCGGAGTCGCTGCGCGAGATGTCGTTCGCGACGAGCAGATCGCAGCCTTTGCGCGCGAGCTTGCGACGCGCAGCCGCGAGGACGTCATGGCTCTCGGCGGCGAAGCCGACCACCACGCGCGCGCCGCGCTCGCGGCTGATCTCGGCGAGGATGTCGGGGTTCGCGACCAGCTCGAGCGTGAGGCCCGCGCCGTCGCCGAGATCTTCCTTCTTGAGCTTGCGGCCGGAGGGGTTCGCGGCTCGGAAGTCGGCCACTGCAGCGGCCATCACCACGATCCCGGCGCTCGCTTGCTCGCGCAGCACCGCGGCGCGCATGTCGAGAGCCGACTCGACATCGATGCGCGTCACGCCCGGCGGCGTCGGTAACGGGCTTTGGCCCGCGATCAGCACGCACTCGGCGCCGCGCAGGGCCGCCTCCGCCGCCAGCGCGAATCCCATCTTGCCCGAGGAGCGGTTCGTGATCGCGCGTACGGGATCGAGCGCCTCGCGCGTGCCGCCCGCCGTCACGACGACGCGCACACCCAGCAGGCTCTTCGGCGCGAGCAGCAGCTCGACCTGTGCGGCGATCGCCGCTGGCTCGCTCATGCGCCCGACGCCTTCCCAGCCGCACGCAAGCTCGCCGGGCTCGGGTCCGACGAAGCGCACGCCGCGAACGCGCAGCGTCGCGAGGTTTGCCTGCGTGGCCGCGTGCTCCCACATGTTCACATTCATCGCGGGCGCCACGAGCACCGGCGCGCGCGTTGCGAGCAGCAGCGTCGAGGCCAGATCGCCGGCGAGTCCGTGCGCCAGTTTCGCGAGCAGGTCCGCGGTCGCGGGCGCGACGATCACGAGCTCTGCCCAGTCTGCGAGCTCGATGTGCCCAATCCGGCTCTCGTCGCCGAGATCGAACAGCGCGCTCCGCACCGGCTCGTTCGAGAGCGCTTGCAGCGCGAGCGGTGCCACGAACTGGAGCGCGGCTTCCGTCAGCACGCAGCGCACCGCGTGGCCGCGCTTCACGAGCGCACGCACCAGCTCGGGCGCTTTGTACGCCGCGATACCGCCGCTCACCACGAGGAGAATGCGCCGCTTCGTCATCGCTGCCTCGCCTCGCGAGAACCCCGACAACCCGAGGGATCGAGGCGCGCCAAGGTAGCCGCCGCGAAAGCGGGGGCTACCCGAGACGGGTTCCGCCGCGATCCGCACGTGCAAACGCTCGGACCCCGGCGCGTCGAGCGTGCGCGCCCCCGCGAGGATCCCACTCTTACCGATGCCTCGTTCGCCCGCGGGGTCCGCGCCGGCGGATCGAGAATCCGGCGCCGGGCGCTACGACGGGCTGCCAAATCGCTTCTTGAGATACGACTCGACGATCGGCGGCACCCATTCCGAGACGTCCGCGCCAAAACTCACCAGTTCCTTCAGCCGCGACGAGCTGACGTAGAAGTATTCCTGGCTCGTCATCAAGAACAGCGTCTCCACCTCCGGCCGCATGTGCCGGTTCATCAACGCCATCTCGAACTCGTACTCGAAATCGGCATTCGCGCGCAGGCCTCGCACGATCGTTCGGGCACCGATCTTCTGCGCGTAGTCGACCACCAGCCCCTGGAACTCGGTCACTTCGACGCCGCTCATCCCGCCGAGCGCCTCGTGCAGCATCTCGAGCCGCTCCTCGACCGCGAATGCCCCCTTCTTGTTCACATTGTGCGCGATCGCGACGATCAGCCGCGGAAACACGCGGCTCGCGCGCTTCACCAGATCAAGATGGCCGTTGGTCAGCGGGTCGAAGCTGGCCGGGAAGAGCGCGAGGCCGGGCTCGTGGCTCATGCGCGGGTGTCTCCATCGTCGGCGGTTGACTTGGTGAGGACGTAGAGCGAGATGAGGGTGTCGCCGTAGCTGCGTTCGAGCGCAAGCGTGAGGCCCGCGATCGGCCCCGGAGCATGCCGACGATCGGACTCCGCCACCAGCACGGCGCGCGAAGAAAGCCGGCCTCCCGAAGCCAACGACGCGAGGCTCTCCGCGGCCAGCCCGGACGCATAGGGGGGGTCGATGAAGCACAGGTCGAAGGGCTCGCCCGCGAGCGCGCGCAGCGCCAGCGCGGCGTCGCGTTGCACGATGCGCGCGCGCGCGGCGAGCCCGAGTGCGGCGACGTTCTCGCCCAGCGTGTGCGCGACGGAGCGCGATTTCTCGACGAACAGCGCGCTCGCGGCGCCGCGCGAGAGCGCCTCGAGCCCGAGCGCCCCGCTGCCTGCGAACACGTCGAGGACGCGCGCGCCGTCGATCGCGCCGCGATGCGCGAGGATCGAGAACAACGCCTCGCGCACGCGCTCTGCCGTCGGACGCACGGCGTCGCGCGGCACCTTCAATGTACGGCCCAAAAATTCTCCGCCGGTGATGCGCATACTCGCTTCTCGTTCGTTGCGATCCCGGAGGGAGCGCAAGTCTTTTTTTTTGCCGCGCACGTAGAATTTTCGCATTGCTCGCCCGGAAGCGCTCGCATAGAATCGGCATCCCGTCGGCAAGTTATTATTGTCGATCGCACCAGAAGAGATCCAAAGCACCTCGATCGAGTCTGGCGAGCCCCCCTCCTCGCCCCTTTGCGATCTCGCGATCGCGATCGGTTCAGCGTGGGTTGGCGGCGTCTCGCAGACGCATCGCAGTTCACTCCTCACGCATGCGCGTGGGGTAAACGTCGAAACCATTCCGATCAATCCGAGATGGAGGGGAAATGTCCGCGGCTGGCATGGA
>JANNKN010000594.1:0-2159 GCA_031396315.1 Deltaproteobacteria bacterium | reverse complement strand
AGAGCGCGAGCGCCCGGCCCTTGCGGCGAATGCCGCGGAAGAACAAGAAGCCCGAGGCGAAGATGGTGCCGGCGGGGAACGCGAACAGCAGGATGCCGATCTCGTCGACGCCGCCCTGATAGATGTCGCGCACCATGATCGGGAACAGCACGTTGTAGGCGCCGCTGAAGAAGAGGCCGACGCCTGCGAGCAGCGGCCAGACCGGCCGCAACTCGCTGTTCCAGACGAAGCGCGCGCCGACGAGCAGCTCGTGGGCCGTGATGGGTTTGCGTGCGGCCACGGCGCCCGCCGGTTTGCCGGGCAGGCGGAAGCAGAACGCCGCCCCGAGTACGACGATTGCGGCCTGGATCGAGAGCGCGGTCGCACCGCCGAGCTCGTCGGCGTTGCGCGCGAGCAGCATGCCAATGCCTTGCGCGAGGAACTGCGCCGTAATCACTCCGGCGACGGCACGCGTCAGGTCGCTGCCGGCGACGCGCGAGAGCAGGCTGTCGCGCGACGGGTTCGAGAAGCTGTTCACGATGCCGGTGAAGAGTGCGGCCCCGATCAGCAGCTCGAAGCCGAGCGCGCCGTTCGCGATCGCGAGCGCGATCGCCGCCGGCGCGATGCCGGCCGCGACGTGCAGGCCAGCGAGCAGCCAGCGCGCGTCGACCCGATCCGCGACCGCGCCACCAAACGGCAGCAGGAATATGGTGGGCAGCATCGTCGCCATCTGCACGATGCCGGTCTGCGTCGCGCTCGAGTGCAATACGTTCACCACGAGCCACGGCAGGAGCACCTGCTGCATGCCCCACGCACCGAACCACGCCGCCGAGCCGGCGAGCAGCCACGGATACCGCGAATCGAAGCGCGCCTCGGTCGACATGGGGCGCGCACGATAGGGGACGGTTGTGGTTACAGTGCGCGGTCGCGCGCAAAGAGCGCGCCGACCTTTCCCTGCATTGTGAACGACCCAAAGCGCGCAGCGAGCCGCAGGCGAGCGAAGCCCAATGAAAATCGGCCTGCAGATCCCCAATTTCACCTGGCCCGGCGGGCCGGCGCAGCTCGCGCCGAAGCTGCGTGCGATCGCCCAGACCGCGGACGAGGGCGGCCTCGCGAGCCTGTGGGTGATGGATCACTTCTTCCAGATTCCGCCGGTCGGCGCCGCCGAGCTCGACATGCTCGAGGGCTACAGCGCGCTCTCGTTCCTCGCCTGCATAACAAGGCGCACGACGCTCGGCACGCTGGTCACCGGCGTCACGTACCGAAACCCAGGCGTGCTGGTGAAGACCGTCTCGACGCTCGACGTGCTCTCGGGCGGGCGCGCGGTCCTCGGCATCGGCGCCGCTTGGTTCGAGCGCGAACACCGCGGCCTCGGCGTCGCGTTCCCGCCGCTCGGTGAGCGCTTCGAGCGCCTCGAAGAAGTGCTGCAGATCGCGCACCAGATGTGGTCCGGCAACAGCGGAAAATTCGAAGGCCTCTACTACGAGCTGGCCGAGACGCTTTGCGTGCCGCAGCCCCTCGCGAAGCCCCGCCCTCCGATCCTGATCGGCGGCATGGGCGAACAGAAGACGCTGCGCCTCGTCGCGCAATACGCCGACGCCTGCAACTTCTTCACCCACGCCGGCATGCCGATGATCAAGCAAAAGCTCGACGTGTTACGGCGCCACTGCGATGCGTTGAAGCGCGACTACGCCCGCATCGAGAAGACGTCGCTCGGCACCCTCACGCTGCACGACGAGCCCGACAGCATCGAGAAGGCGATCGCCACCTGCCGCGAGCTCGCAGCCGCGGGCATTCAGCACGCAATCTTCAACGTGCCCAACGTGCACGAAGTCAAACCCGTCGAGCTACTCGCCCGCAAAATCCTGCCCGCCGTCCGCGGTCTCTGATCGCACGCGCGCGCACTCGCCTCGCACACGCGTAGCGTGCGGATTGCGCGCCTCGAAGGCGCGCAATCCGCATCGTCCCCAAGAAAATGTGCCGCCAGCCCGATCTCGATCCCACCCCGCGATGCAAGGAGGCAGCGGCGGAGGGCGGCAGCGGCGGAGCGGGAATCAAGCGCAGTCAGCGGCCCAACACCGCGCAAGCCTTCAGCGAACGTGCGCGCCGGGTAAAGCGCCACTTCCCCCCTAGGCCGCTGCGAGCCATCCCGCGTAGCCGCTGCCGCCCTCCGCCGCTGC
>JANNKN010000571.1:0-4433 GCA_031396315.1 Deltaproteobacteria bacterium | reverse complement strand
GCGCCCCACACGTCCATGTTGCGGCGGAAGCGGTCCTCGCCGAGCACCGCGATCTGCTCGCGCGAGTAATCCTCGTTCATACGGCCGAAGATCACGGCGACGCGCTCACCCATCAGCGCGTCGTGCGGGATCCCGGCGTCGTCGAGCGCGTCGGCGACGACCTCGAGCGCATAGCGCTGGTGCGGCTCCATCGCGACGACGTCGCGCGGCGAGAGCCCGAACACGAATGGGTCGAACCGCTCGGGGTGATCGAGGAAGCCGGCGAGCTTCGAAGAAATCTTGCCGGGCGTGCCGGGCCGCGGGTCGTAGATCTCGTCGATGTTGAAGCCGAGCTCGATGCGGTGCGCCGGCGGCTCGCTGATTCCGCTTCGGCCCTCGCGCAGCATGCGCCAGAACGAATCCGGGCCGCGCGTACCGCCGGGGAAGCGCAGCCCGATGCCGATGATCGCGATCGGTTCCGGCGCGCGCGGGATCAAGCGCGCTCCCAGATCAGAACTGCGGTCGGCGCCTGCGCGTTGATCGTGAGCGGCGGCGTCTCGAGGCTGAGGCGCGTGCCGTCGATCGTGAAGATCCGCTCCTGGTCAATGCCGGTCCACTGCGGCAGCGAGGCGACCTCGACGTGATGCACGACGCGGTTGCCGTTGACCTCGAAGCGCCCGCAGTAGGCGTTGAACTGGTCGTAGTTCACCGTCTTCGAGGTGTCGGCGAGATCACTCGATTGCGGCTTCACGCGGTCCGAGCCCATGAACGCGGCGGACATGAAGCCCTGCGCGTTGTAGAAGACGTAGCCGCGCGGGTCGGGACCGAACGGATAGGCGACGCCACCGTTCGGCAGGCGCAGCTCGAAAGACACCAATTTCCAGGAGCCGAGCAACGCGTGCTCGCCCGCGCCTTCGCTCATCGGGACCCCTCGCCAAGTCGCGGGATGATCGGCGGGCCGCCCGCGGGTGTCCCCCGTTTCCGCTGACCCAAAGAGGCTGATCGTCTAGACGATTTTGGCGTTTGAGTCTGAGTGCGTTCGCCCTCACCGCGAGCCAGGTGCAACTCGCGCGATAGAGTGCGTGACTTCGCGCACAGCGCCGCGACCGGCCAGGTGCGACTCGACAACGCACAGCGAGCATGCGCTTCAGCATCGAGGGGGTGAGATGGCAAGCAGTATCGAGGGCGGCAGCGCGCGCAAAGGCGGTAAGGCTGCGACCCAGGAGGCGATTCTCGCCGCTGCGACGCTGCTCTTCATGGAGCGGGGCTACGAGGGCACGACCGTGGCGGACGTTGCGGAATGCGCGGGCGTCAGCCGAGCGACCGTGTTCTGGCACTTCAGCGACAAGGGCGGCCTCTTCCGCGAGGCGTTCGTGCGCCTGCTGACGCCGTTTCGCGATTCGCTGCAACGCGATTTCCACGACTTCCCTGCGCCGAAGCGGCTCCACGAACAGCTCGGCAGCGCGGAATTGTTCGCGCGCCAGCACGGGCACGAGCTGGCGGCGTTCATCCGCTGGGGCTTTGAGTCGCCCGATCACCGCGAGGGCGTGATCACTGCGCTGCTCGACCTGAACCAGCGCTTCCAAGGCGTGTTGATCGAGACGATCGCCGAGATCCTCGGCCCGGAGCGAGACGCGAAGGCACTCGGCGGCGCGCTCTGGCTGGCCGTCGATGCGAACTTCTTCCTCTCGATCTTCGACAAGAGCGATCTCGGCTTCGAGCAGCGCTCCGCGGCCGCGCGTGCGCTCGCGGATCTGATCATCGACGGAGCGGAGCACGCGCGCACGACGCGCACGGAGAGCTGAGCGCGCGCTAGCGGTCGTCGCCGTCGCGGTGCAAGCGCCACCAGTGCAGCGCGGCGATCACGAGCGCGTGATCGATATCGCCCGCGCGTAGGCGCGCGGAGAGCGTGGCCGCGGGCACGAGCTCGACCCGGGTCTCTTCGAGCGGCCCGTTCTGGATCTCACCGACGCGCTCGCAGTTCTCGGCGAGGAAGGTGTGCACGCGGTTGCCGAAGAGCGCGGGGTTGGGATTCACGTCGCCGAGCGGGTGCACGTTCGGTGCTGCGAAGCCCGTCTCCTCGAGCAGCTCGCGCGCGGCGGCGATCGCCGGCGCCTCGCCGGGGTCGACCAGCCCGCCCGGAATCTCGAGCGTCAGCTTGCTCGCCCCGTGCCGCCATTGGCGAACCATCACGAGCTCGCCGCGTGGCGTCGTCGCGACCACGTTCACCCACGGATCCGCGTCGATCGTGTAGAACGGGTGAGCGACGTCGGTGTGTGGCGAGCGGACGGTGGCGCGCTGCACGCGGAATACGCGGCAATCCTGCAGCGTCTCGCGGCCGATCACTTCCCATGCAGGCGGGTCGCCGCGCACTCCGCGCCCGCTCACTCGGCGGAGCCGAGCACGATCTCGATGCCGACATCGCCTGGCGCTGCGGGTGCGAGCGCATGGCCCTCGACGCCCCCCGCGTCGCGCGTCGTCGCGTTGCCGTCGAGGTCGATGCGCGCCGTCAGCTGAAACGGCCCGCCCCACGGCATCGCCGCGATCATGCGGTCCTCGGGGCCGAGGCGAAACTCGAACGGGAAGCTCGGTGCGGGCAGGCGCAGCACCGCGGTCGGCGGCCCGACCTCGCCGGCTCGCGCAATCACGAACAGCACCGCGCCGGATGCGATCTCCACGCCCGCAGCGAGGCGAATCGTGCCCGTGATGGGCGGGCCGACGTTCTCGGGCGCCGTCATGCCGGCGAGCGCGGGCGCGCCACCGGCGAGCTCTTCGGGCGACGGTGGCATCTCCGCCGGCGCACCGGCCATCGCGCGCTCGGCTCCCTCCGGGAAGATCTTCGAGAGATCGGGCGCCGCGACCTGCTCGTCCGCGTCGAATGGCTCGACCTTCCGGTGGCACGCGCCAAGCGCGAGCGAAGCAGCGACGAGAAGCGCGAGACCTACGCGGCTGACGAGCATGGCCGCGCACCTTAGGGAACATCCCGCGAGTTCGACCGCTCCCGCTGCGAAGAGGCGCTACGGTGGCGCGTGAAGCCTAGGGGTGGATCGCGAGAGCGATCCTGAGAAAACACCCTCGGAACCTGATCTCGTTCATGCGAGCGGAGGGAAGGCTCATCGGCGCAGTGCGCCGGCGATGCCTCCTTCCCCGACGCGAAGGAGCCATGATGCCCGCCTTTGAACTTCCGCCGCTGGGTCAGAACCCTTCGACGCACGCGCAGGGCACGACGCCCGGCAGCTTCGCGAACGCGCCGCAAATCGGTGGCGCGCGCGCGTTCAGCTCGCCCGACACGCCCGGTATGCCGCAGCCGTCGGAGAAGACTGCGTGGGATTTCCTGCCGCAAGGCTGGAAGCGCGACGCTGCGACGGGCTTCGCGGTCGCGCCCGCCGGCTTCGAGCCCTCGACGCAGCTCGAGTTCGCTCGGCTCGGCGTGGTGACGGCGCAGATGCGGCGGGTCGCCGAGCGCGAGCCGCACCTAACAGGCGAGCAGGTGCGCGACGAAGTCGCCGCCGGGCGCATGGTGATCCCCGCGAACCACGTTCATCTCGGCTACGCGCTCGATCCGATGGCGATCGGCCGCGCGAGCACGACGAAGGTGAACGCCAACATGGGCGCTTCTCCGATCTCGAGCTCGCTGGACGAGGAAGTCGAGAAGCTGCGCTGGGCGGAGCGCTGGGCCGCCGACACCGTAATGGATCTCTCCACCGGTGGAGACCTCGATGCGACACGCGAGGCGATCATCCACGCGTCGACCGTGCCGATCGGAACCGTGCCGATCTATTCGATGATCATCGGCTTCAAGATCGAAGACCTCGACGAGAAGATGATCCTCGACGGCATCGAGCATCAGGCGAAGCAAGGCGTCGACTACATGACGGTGCACGCCGGCGTGCTGCGCGGACACCTGCCGTACGTGCAGCGGCGCCTGATCGGCATCGTCTCGCGCGGCGGCTCGCTGCTCGCGAAGTGGATGATCACGCACGGCAAGCAGAACCCGATGTATACGCTCTGGGACGACATCTGTGGGATCCTGCGGCGCTACGACGTGACGTTCTCGATCGGCGACGGGCTGCGGCCCGGCGGCCTCGCGGACGCGACCGACGCCGCGCAACTCGCGGAGCTCGAAACTCTGGGCGAGCTGACCGAGCGCGCCTGGCAGCACGGCGTGCAGGTGATGGTCGAGGGCCCGGGCCACGTGCCCTTCGATCAGATCGAATACAACATGAAGCTGCAACGCCGGCTGTGCCATGGCGCGCCGTTCTACGTGCTCGGCCCGCTTGTTACTGACATTTTCCCCGGCTACGACCACATCACGAGCGCGATCGGAGCCACCGCCGCCGCTTATCATGGCGCTTCGATGCTCTGCTACGTGACGCCGAAGGAACACCTCGGTCTCCCGAAGAAGGACGACGTGAAGCAAGGCTGCGTCGCGTACAAGATCGCGGCGCACGCTG
>JANNKN010000535.1:0-5560 GCA_031396315.1 Deltaproteobacteria bacterium | reverse complement strand
TCCAGCGCTCTTTGCGCGGATCGAAGGCGAGCAGAGAATCGCTACCCGTGCCGTTCAGGATCACGACGTCCTTGCCGAGGCCGAGCGTGTCGAACTGATCGACCCACAAATAGTAATGGACGTCGGCGCCGAGCTCCCCGGCGTCGCTGGGCTTCGTCTTCATCACGGGCCCGGGGCCTCGGTAGAGGGTCCAGCCTTCGGGGCACTGCTCGCCCGCGCCCCAAGTTTGCTTGCACTTGCTGCGCTCGAACTTGCCGAGATGGCCGCTGCCCCCGAGTGCCGCCCAGATCACGCCTTGCGTGTCCACATCGACGCCGCGCGGGCCGGCGCCGGGCGCGGGCGGGATGAACGTCTCGTGGCGATCCGTGGCGGGGTCGTAGCGCACGAGGCGGCCGCGATAATCGAACGGGTCGCCCGGGTTCGTGCCGGGCTGCGCGGTCCACACGCTGCCGTCGGCCGCGTTCGGGATGATTCCGTAGTTGAAGCCGACGAGCGGCTTGTCGGGCTTCGCGTCGCCATCGCTGTCGACGACGATCTCGCTCCAGCCCTGCGCTGCCGCGAGCGTCTCGGGCTTCGTGGGGTCGTACTTGTCCGGGTCGAACCAGCCGATCACGTACGAGTCGCCGCTGCTCCACAGCACGCCCTTCGCGTCGAACTGGAGGTGGTGCGTCCCGTAACAAGTATCGATCAGCTCCGTCTTGCCCGTCTTCGGATCGTAATAACCAAGCTGCCGGTGGTGGTAGTTGTTCGCGATCACGGGCGACTGCCTGCAGAACTCGGGCAGGTCGTCGCCCCACTCGCGGCGCACCTGCGTCGTGATCCATACGCGGCCCTTCGCGTCGAGCATGGGGTTGTGCGGGTTGGCGGGGTTCGCGTAGCCGCCGGGAATGCTGCTCACGCCGCCGGGCGCCGGGCAGCCGAGCGAGCCGAATCCCACTGGGATCGGCTCGCTTTTGGCGCCGAGCGGGCGGTACGTCTGGTTGCACCACGGCGTCGAGAAGCCGTCCTGCGTCGGCGTCTTCAGCGCGCCCGCGACGTGGATCGTCGGATCGAGCGTGAGCACGTGGTCGTTGCCGATGTCCACGCCGTAGATGAGGCCGTTGGCGTTGACGGTCGGATCGCGCTTGTCGCTCGCGATCTCATCGTGGGCGTAGGTCGTGAGGTCGCCCCACGCCCACTGCGTGATGACGAGGTTGCGCTCGATGCCCTGCGGCCGCGCCGGTGCCTCGGGCGTTTCGCCGGCGGCGACGCGTGCGCTCCACGCCGCGAGCGCGTCCAGCAGTTTCGCGCGGCCGAGGCCATCCGCCGTCACGTGCATCACGGCGGCCTTGCGCAGGCCCGCGTCGTAGAGCTCGCGCGTCTTGCTCCGGGTGGTGACCGTGCCGACCTGATGACAGAGCTGACACCCCAGCTTGAACTGATTCACCCAGGCTGCGCTCCCACCCGGCGGCTCGAGCATCGACAGCCAATAGCTCGCCGGATAAATCGCGGCTGCCTGTTGCGGCGTCTCGGCGGGCAGTGCGATGAGCTCGAGCGTCGCGCCGCGCGCGGCCGGGGCACGGGTCGAGTCTGCGAGCCCGTAGCCGCGCACCCAGACCTGATAGCTCGCGTCGGGAAGCTCGGGGATCACGAAGCGTCCGTCCGCGTTGGTCACCACGATCTTGCGAAGCGGCGTCGGCAGCGAATCCGTTTCGGCGATCACCCAGACGCCGGCTTCGGGAGCACCGTCCGCGCCTACGACGCGGCCTTCGATGAAGTCGGCTTCGGCCGCGGGCTCGGCAGCCGCCGTCGGCGGCGCATCCTGTGCGTCCGAGCACGCGACGAGCAATGCAGGAAGGGCGAGAGCGAGCGAGCGTGCGAGCCATGTCATTAGGGAAGGGTAGGTCGCGCGTAGGCCTGCGGGCAAGTGTGCGAGCGCACACAATCTGGGCGTGCGAGGATCGGCGCTCGGCTGTACGAGGGAGGAGGCGGCATGGCGAGCGCGCGCAGGTTCGAAGGAAAGGTCGGGGTGATCACCGGCGGCGCGTCGGGTATCGGCCTCGCGATCGCGCGCCGGCTCGTCGCCGAAGGCGGGCGTGTGGCGATCGGAGACGTGAATCCGATCGCGCTGGAGAAGGCTTGCGCCGAGCTCGGCGCAGCTGCGCATGGGCTCGTCGTCGACGTGCGCATCGAGACGCAGGTCGAAGCGCTCACGGACGCGGCGGTGGCGCGCTTCGGCGCGCTCGAGCTCGGCTTCAACTGCGCTGGCCTCGGGGCCTACGGCGAGATCACGGATCTCAGCGAGACAGATTGGGACACCGTGATCGACATCTGCCTGAAGGGCGCGTTCTTCGCGGTCAAGCACGAGGCGCGCCGCATGATCGCGAGCGGGCGACCCGGCGCGATCGTGAACATCGCGTCGCTCAATTCCCACGTGCCCGCGTTTGGCTCGGCGGCCTACACCTGCGCGAAGGCCGGCGTCGAGATGCTCTCGCGCAACGCAGCGCTCGAGCTCGCGCGGCACCGAATCCGCGTGAACACGGTGTCGCCGGGGCTCACCGATACGCCCCTGACCGCGGGCTTCCGCGACATCGGCGGACTCGAAGGCGCGTTCCTGGATCGCATCCCGATGCGTCGCTGGGGCACGCCGGAAGACATGGCCGCGGCTGCACTCTTCCTCGCCAGCGACGACGCGGGATACATCTCGGGATCCAATTTGTTCGTCGATGGCGCCTGGGAGACCTCGGGGTATCCAGATCTCGCGCCCTTCCGCGCGCAGATACTCGGCGGGAAGTGAGCGCTCGTTGCTGAACCGCGCCGCGATCCGCACGGCCTTCGCCCCGCGCGATCTGCTCGAGGAGGCCGAGCGCGCGACGAAGCTCCGCGACTTCGGCGATGCCGCGTTCCGAGCGCCGCTGCGCGTGCTGCTCGAAGCGCTGCGCGAGGAGGCGCCGCTGAACGCGACCGGCATCGCGTTGATGCGCGGGCGCGTGCTCGAGAGCCTAATGACTCGGCTGCGCACCGAGGACTGGATCCGGCGCAATCCCGAGATCGAGCGCGAGGAAATTGCCGCGCCGATCGTGGTGGTCGGCCAGACGCGCACCGGCACGACGATGCTGCATCGCTTGCTCGCGAGCGATCCGCGCCATCACGGGGCGCTCTGGTGGGAGGTGCGCTTCCCCGCGCCGCTGCCCGACACGCGCTGGGACGCGCCGGATCCGCGCATCGCGATCGCGGAGGCGGAGGTCGCCGGAATCCTCGCCGCGGATCCGGAGCAGGCCTCGATCCATCCGTGGGACGCGCAAGCGCCCGACGAAGAGATCATGCTGCTCGAGCACACCTTCCTCTCGCACGTGCCCGAATCGTTCACGAATCTGCCGACGTATCGCGCCTGGATCGAGACGCAGGATTGGACGCCCGCGTATGCGTACCTGAAGCGCTTCCTGCAGTTCCTGCAGTGGCAGAAGCGCAAGCGCGGCGCGCTGCGCGAGCGCTGGGTGCTGAAGACGCCTGGGCATCTCGGCTACCTCGACACGCTGCTGCGAGTTTTCCCTGGCGCGCTGATCGTGCAGACGCATCGCGACCCAGTGCAGACGATTCCTTCTGCCGCATCGCTGAACCGCTCGCTCTGGCGGCTCTCGAGCGACGACGTCGACGACCGCGAAGTCGGGCGCCAATGGCAGGCGCGCATGAAGTGGGCCGTCGAGCGCTCGCTCGCGTCGCGCGAGACGATTCCAGCGCAGCAGGTCGCCGACGTTGGATTCGAGGACGTGCTCTCGGATCCGCTTGCCGCCGTCGCGAAGATCTACGAGGCGTTCGGAATCCCCCTAACACCCGCCGTACGCGATGCGCTCTCGCAATGGCTGCGCGACAACCGCCGCGACAAGCGGCCCGCGCACGAATACTCACTCGCCGAGTTCGGCATGAGCGAGGCGCAAATCCGCGCAGACTTCGCTGCCTACCGGCGCCGTTTCATCGAGCCGCGCGGCTGAACGCTCAGTGCGTGATGCGCTCGTCGGCCCGCCACGTATCGGGGTCGTCGTCCGGCGACACCGTCTCGACCAGCGGGAGCGTCGCCTCGGGCTTCGAGCGGTTGCCTTCGACGGCGGCCGGCAGGATCGGGTCGAGCAGCTCGAGCTCGAGCGACTCGACCGGGTGCGCGCGCGGCGCGGGCTGCAGGAAGTGCGCGCCGATCCACGACCCGAGATCGCGCGGCGCGAGTGTGATGCGGAAGCGCAGGGCGCCGACGCGCCGCAGGTCGTGCGCCTCGGCGCGAAGGGAGAGCAGCTCGAGGAGCTCGAGCGCGGCGTGCTTCTGCTCCGTCTTCGCGTAGAGCTGAGCCAGATCGAGGCCCACCTCGAGGTCCCACGGTTCGATCTGGCGCGCGCGTTCGAGCAGCGCGATCGCTTGCGCGCGGCCGTGCGGCTGGCGGAAGGCGCGACGACCCTCGAGCAGCGTCTCGAAGGCTGCGTCCTCGCGCCCGATCTTCAGCTCGAGCTCGGAGCGTAGCCGCCAGGCCTCGAACTCGTGGGGCACGCAGCGGCAAGCCTCCTTCAGTGCAGCCAGGCACTCCTCGCGCCGGCGCGCGCGCATGAGTTCCTGCGAAGCCATGCGGAAGAGCTGCCACGCCTCGAAGCCGCCGCCGGTCCGCGCGAGCAGTGGCGCCGCTCTCAGCGCGACCGCGACGTTGCGCGGCTCCTCGAGCAGCACGCGCCGATACAGCACGATCGCCGCGCGCATGTCCCCGTCCTGCAGCTCGCGGTTGGCTTCCGCGAGCAGCCGCTTGCGGTCGTTCCGCATGGCGTCGATTCGAGCATGCAAAGCGCGCTCACCCCTCCGGTGTTCCTTACGGATCGGTGCGGCGGGGGATCTCTTGAGGTGATGGCGCTCACACCCGCGCGAGATGCACCTCCGCGCCCGGCACGGGTGCGCGCGTGCGCAGAACGGCGCCTTTTCCGCCCGGCTCGAGCGTGTTGTCGGCAGTCACGACGATCAGGTCGCGGAGGCCCTCGCCGGCGAAGCAGAGGCTCGTGACCATGCGTGCGGGAACGGCGAGAGAGCCGAGCTTTGCGCCATCCACGCCGAAGCGGTCGATGCGGCCCGCGCCGGCGAGGGCCACCCAGAACGCGCCGGTCTCATCGAAGGCGAGGCCGTCGGCGTGGCCCTCGACGGGGATGTGCCGCCGCTCGCCCACCGAGCCGTCCTCCGACAACGCGTGCAGGATCACGCGCTCGCCGCGCGTGTCGGAGTGCGCGAGCCAGCGCCCGTCCGGCGAAACGGCGATGCCGTTTGCGTGCTTCACGTCCGCATAGAGCTCGCTCGCTCGCCCAGCGCCGTCGATGCGCCAGCACTCGCCCGGCACGACGGCGACGCCCGGGTCGAAGACGCGGAAGCGCACGGAGCCGGCGTAGACGCGGCCGCGCGCATCCGTACAGAGGTCGTTCCAGCCGGGGAGTCCCTCGATCGCGAAGAGCGGACGCGTGACGCCGTCCCTCACGTGCACGAGATCGCGGCCGCTGCACACGACGCCGCCGTCCGCATGGGCCGCGATGCCGCCGACGCCGCGGCGCTTCGGCACCAC
>JANNKN010000529.1:0-9074 GCA_031396315.1 Deltaproteobacteria bacterium | reverse complement strand
CCTGGGCTGCCCGTGCGCGCCGGGGTCGTGGCAGCGGTGGAGGGGCGTGATTAACTTGCGGAACTGTCTCAGGAAATTGGCGCGGGGCGTATGAGCGATTCGAAGAAAACGCTGGGTGATTCGACGCGGTCCGTGCACGGCGGTGAGCGGGCGGGGAAGGTGAGCACGGCGCTGACTACGCCGATTCATCAGACGTCCACGTTCTGGTTCAAGGATTCGGCCGAGGTGCGGGAGTACGCGGAGGGGCGGCTCGAGAGGGATGAGTACGGGCGGTATTCGAATCCGAGTTGGCGCGCGGTGGAGCGGAAGATTTGCGCGCTCGAGGGCGCCGAGGCGGCGGTGCTGTTCGCGTCGGGGATGTGCGCGGCGACGACCACGTTCCTTGCGCTGTTGCCGCGGCGCGGGCACATCGTGGTGACGAGCGACTGCTATCGGCGCACACGGCAGTTCATCCGGCAGTACCTGTCGAAGCTCGAGGTCGAGGCGACGGTGATCGAGCCGGCGAATACGATCGCGCTGAAGGATGCGCTGCGCGACGACACGGTGTTCTTCTTCACCGAGTCGCCGACGAACCCGTATCTGCGCGTGATCGACGTGCCCGAGGCGGCGCGCATCGCGCACGAGCGCGGCGTGAAAGTGATCATCGACTCGACGTTCGCGTCGCCGGTGAATCATGCGCCGCTCGCGGATGGCGCGGATCTGGTGATCCACAGCGCGACGAAATATCTCGGCGGGCACAATGACTTGATCGCGGGCGTGGCGGCGGGCAGTGCGGAGCAGATCAAGCCGATTCGCGACGCGGTCGGCGTGCTCGGCGGCATCCTCGATCCCGGCGCCAGCCACCTCTTGTTACGAGGCATGAAGACGCTGGCGCTGCGCGTCGCGCGCCACAACGAGAATGGCCTCGCGGTCGCGCGCTTCCTCGAGGCGCATCCGAAGGTGCGCCGCGTCTTGTACCCGGGCCTGCCGTCGCATCCGGACTACGCGGTCGCGACGCGGCTGATGAAGGGCTTCGCGGGCGTGGTCACGTTCGAGATTGAAGGCGATCTCGACGCGGCGATCCGCTTCACCGACGCGTGCAAGATCCCGTACATCGCGCCGAGCCTCGGTGGCGTCGAGTCGCTGGTGGAGATGCCGGTGCTGATGTCGTACTGGGATCAGCCGAAGGAAGAGCGCCTGCGCTGGGGCATCACCGATTCCCTCGTGCGTCTCGCCTGCGGCATCGAGGACTCCGACGACTTGATCGCCGACTTGGAGCAGGCACTCGCGAAGGTGTGAGCGAGGGGCGTGTATAGACCGGCAGCAATTTTACCGTCATTCTGCTGGCCATGTATACACGCCTCGCCTCCCTCCCAGAGCGCACGTTCTTCCTGTTCGGCCCGCGCGGCACGGGAAAGACCACGTGGCTACGTCAGGTGCTGCCGAAAGCGCACTGGGTCGATTTGCTGGCGGAGCGCGAGTTCGTGCGGCTCGTGCGCGAACCCTCGCGGTTCGGAGACGAGGTCGCAGCGTTGCCGGCAAAGAGCTGGGTGGTCGTGGACGAGGTGCAGCGATTGCCGGCGCTGCTCGATGAAGTGCAGCGACTCATCGCACGACACGGCGCTCGATACCGCTTCGCGCTCACCGGATCGAGCGCGCGCAGGCTTCGCCGCGGGGGCGCGAACCTACTCCCAGGCCGCGCGGTGAATCGCCGTTTCTTCCCGCTCACCGCGTCGGAGATCGGTTCGGGCTTCCGCCTCGAACACGCACTCCGCTTCGGGACGCTGCCCGCCGTGTGGTCGGCGCGGAGAGAGGCCGATCGCATCGCGCTGCTCGAAGCGTACGCTGAGAACTACGTGGCGCAGGAGATCAGGCACGAGGCGGTCGTCAAGAGCCTCGATGCCTTCACGCGCTTTCTCGACGTCGCTGCCACCGTGAATGCTCAGGTCGTGAACGTGGCTGGTGTCGCACGCGACGCGGCGGTCGCGCGCCCGACGGTTCAGGGGTACTTCGAGATTCTCGTCGACACGCTGATCGGTTCGTGGCTCCCGGCGTGGCGCCCGCGCGCGAAGGTCAAGGAAGTCGCGCACTCGAAGTTCTACTTCTTCGACCCTGGCGTGGTGCGCGCGCTCACGCGACACGTCCACGATCCGCTCGCGGACGACGAGCGCGGCCGGATGCTCGAGACTTACGTGCTGCACGAGCTGCGCGCATGGATCGATCGCTCAGGGATTGGCGGCGAGCTCAGTTATTGGCGAACGCCGTCCGGCTCGGAGGTCGACTTCGTCTGGACTCGCGGCTCGAAGTTGGTTGGCATCGAGGTCAAGGCCGCGACGAAATGGCGACGCGAGGATGGCGCGGCCCTCACCGATCTCACGGAGTCGCGAAGCATAAAGCGAGCGTTCGGCGTGTACCGCGGCGAACAGACGCTGAAGCTCGGTGACTTGCTGGTCCTGCCAGTCGAGAAGTTCCTGGAGAAGCTCACGGCAGGTGAGGTTCTTCGCTGACCTGGTTTCACGGCCGCGAGCGCGCCGCCGACGCCTCGTTCAAAGCAGCTCGCCCTGCGCGGGATGCTTGCCGTGCTCGAGCGCGAGCAAGCGTTCTTTCAGCGCGACGCCGCCGCCGAAGCCACCGAGCTTCCCGCCCGAAGCGATGACGCGGTGACACGGGACCACGAGCGGCAGCGGATTCGCGCCCGCCGCGGCGCCGACGGCGCGCGCTGCACTCGGCTCGCCGATGGCGCGAGAGATCTCGCCGTAGCTGCGCATCTCGCCGTACGGAATCTCGAGCAGCGCGCCGTAGACGCGGATCTGGAAGCCGGTGGCGCGCAGGTCGAGCTCGAGGCGGAACTCTTCGCGCTTGCCCGCGAGGTATTCCTGGACTTGCGCGATCGCGAGGCGGTTCGGCGCGAAGCCGCGCGAGATGCGCGCGCCCGGCGCGAAGCGGCGCACCCAGCCGGCGATGCCGCGCCCAGTTGCGCGCGGCAGCTCGATGAAGCACAGACCGCGCTCGGACGATGCGCAGGCCATCGCACCGAACGGCGTCTCGAACTCCGCGGTGTGCACGACTTCCATCGCCCGCGCAAAGTACCACGGGCATCGGAGGATTCTTGGCTCGTTTACTCGTAACCGGCGGCGCGGGGTACATCGGCAGCCACGTGCTGCGCGCGCTGCTGCGTGCGGGGCACGAGGCGGTGGTGGTGGACGACCTGCGCGCCGGCCGAGCCGACTTCGCGCAGGGAGCGGAGCTCGTCGTCGCCGACATCGGCGATCGCGCGGCGATGGCGCGCCTGTTCGGCGAGCACCGCCCGATCGACGGCGTGCTGCACCTCGCTGCGTCGCTCTCGGTCGCCGAGTCGGTCGCGAAGCCGCTGCTCTACTACCGCAACAACGTGGCGGGCACGGCAAACCTGCTCGGCGAGTGCCTCGCGCACGGCGTGCGCGCGTTCGTGCTGTCTTCGACGGCCGCGACCTACGGCCACCCCGAGCAGCAGCCGATTCCCGAGTCGACGCCGCAGCAGCCGATCAACCCGTACGGGATGAGCAAGCTGATGGTCGAGCGCATGCTCGCCGACGTGGAGCACGCCCACGGGCTGCGCTGGACTGCGCTCCGTTACTTCAATGCCTGCGGGGCAGACCCGGACGGCGGCATCGGCGAGTGCCACGAGCCCGAGATCCACCTCATTCCCGTTGCGCTCGAAGCTGCTGCCGGCCTGCGCCCGAAGCTCGCGCTCTACGGCACGGACTACCCGACCCCCGACGGCACGTGCGTGCGCGATTTCATCCACGTGACCGATCTCGGCGATGCGCACGTGCGCGCGATCGAGGCGTTGTTATCCGGCGGACCCGGCGGTGGGTACAACCTCGGCACCGGCATCGGGCGCAGCAATCGCGAAGTGATCGAAGGCGTCGCGCGCGTGATCGGGCGACCCGTGCCGTTCGAGGAAGCGCCGCGGCGGCCTGGCGATCCGCCGATCCTGGTGGCCGACGCAGCGCGCTTCATGCGCGATTTCGGTTGGCAGCCGCGGCACTCGGACCTCGACACGATCGTGCGCACGGCGTGGAGCTGGTTGCGGATGTGGAAGCAGCTCGCGTGACCAGCGCGTTCGCGAAGCTCGCGGGCCCGCGCTGACGTCACGGTTCGGCGGCGGCTCCGGACGGCGTGAGCCGTCGGCTCCAGAGCACGTGGTTCCGATATCTGAATGCAGGCGTGAAGCCGTTCGCGGCGAGCTGCTCCGACCGCACGCGGTCTCGCGCGCCCAGCCAGGCGCCACTCACCGCGAGCCGCTCGAGCTCCTCCGGAAAGCGATCCCAGTTGCAGGCAGCGCCATCGTCTGCGGACATCCAGCAGGCCAGACCCGGATTCTCGCGGTAACGCCTCAGTGCGTACGGCAGCGGTCGGCTCAGCGGGCCCGCGATCAACGGACGGCCATCGAGCGTCTGGAAATAAAGCGGCAGCGAGAAGATGCCGGCCCTCGCGAGCACGAGGCCCTCGCGCGGTAGCTCGCGGGGAGCCGCGGGCAACGGGAGCGGCGACACGACGAACCCGTAGTCGAGCGCGATCAGCACGAGCAAGGCCGGAACCAGGCCGCGCCCGAGCCGCCGGCGGAGCGCGGCCGGCGGAGACGCTGCGAAGCACGCGACGCCCGCGGAGATTCCGAGATAGACGATCGCCATGTAACGGCCGGATTGCGCCACCGCGCCGAGCAGCGGAATCGGCGCCAGCAGGCCCATCGGCAGCGGGATGCGATGGCCGAGGAGCCTCACGTACTCGCGGTCGTGAACGAGGTAGGGCCCGAGCGAAACGATCAGGAACGCGATCGACAGCGCGATGCAGAAGCGCACGCTCGGCTGGGAGCGCGCGCGGTAGAGGCCTGCGACCGCGAGCGGGAAGGCCGCGAGGCCGAGATAGCAGACGAGATCCTGCTTCGAGAGCACTGCCGGAAGCCCGAGCGTTCCGACCCAGGACGCATGGATCGAGTTGGCATGTAGAGGCAGCAAATACGAAAGCGGCTCCGGGATGAACGTCAGTTCCGCGGGACGGACGGGAACGCTGAGGTCGAAGCGAGTGGCGTAGTAAGCCACGATCGCGAGATAGGGGGCCACCGCGGCCACGCTCGGCCAACCCGCATGGATCAGGCGACGCACGGTTGCGGCCGAGGGATCGCTCGCGAGTCGCCACACGCAAACGCAAACACCGACGCTCGCGGCAAACACCGACAGGTGCTCGGACGTGATCGCTATGGCAGCAGCGGTCAGCGCGAGCCACGCGCGCGCGCCACCCGAGCCAGCGGTTCGCTCGTCCGTCGCACGCACGAACTTCGCCGCGAAGATCGCGAGCAAGCCAACCCACAGCAGATTGATCCAGCCCTGGTCGAGCTTGCCGCTCGTGAACGGACAGAGCATGAAGGTCGCTCCGCCGAGCCACGCCGCGTTGCGATTGTCGGTGATCTCGCGGCAAAAGGCGTACCCGCCCATGCCCGCGACGAGCATCGCCAACAGCGCGACGGCGTTGTACGCGATCGTCGGGCCGAGCACGGTCGCGAGCGCAGCCGAGAGCGTCGACGGCAGTAGCGCGAGCGTGTGAAAGACGAGCGGAGCGCCGTCCGGCGCGTAGAGCAAATTCGTGTAGTAAGGGTTCGCGCCCTCGAACAAGCTGGAGCGGACCCACCATGCGCTCCAGAGGAAGTAGTACCGATCCGCGTCGCGAGAGATGGGTTCGTCGAGCAGGCGCGAAGCCGCCGGCGCGACGAACAGGGCGAGCAAGGCGGCGTAGCGCAGAAGGGCCCCGCCCGCGTCGCGCCGACCGGAAGGCGCCTCAGGTCGAGATGAAGCCACTTGTATGCGCCTCCGGCGATTGGACCGTAGGGACTCCGCAGCCGCGGATCCGCACGCGGCTCCGCCGAGTTACGGCTCGCCGAGTCGAGCCGCGAACGGCAACGGCGTGAAGCGCCGCGCAATCTCCGCGAGCGTTCGGCCGAGCAACGCCAGCTTCTCCGGGAGCGGGGTGCCCATGCCCGGGTGGCGCGCCATGCGCGCGTCCACGCCGTCTTCGACGAGACCGAGCGCATCGACCGCGTGCACGGGATAAGAGAGCGCGTGGTCCTCCGCTGCGAAGCGATCGAGCGCGCGCAGGAACCGCGCCTCGCCGAGGCCATAACGGAGCGTGTGATAGATCGGAAGGCGCAGACTTCGCGTGACGCTGACGGGAAACTCGTGAATGACGCCGACGCGATGCGGCTCTCGGCGCGAGAACCATTGGCGGGCGCCGAGCGCGGTGCGGCGCCTGCCGCCGCTGCGCAGCCAGATCAGCGCGCCGGCCGCACCGAGCAGCGGTGAGGGGAAGCTCGAGGCGTCGTAGCGGTAGCCGGCTGCGCACAACTCTTCGACCAGCGCGGGTGGCGCGTGCCAGCCTGGCGAGCGGAAGCCGACGACCGGCGCTCCACCCGCGTCCTCGAGCCGCTGCTTCGAAATGCGCAGCTCGCGCGCAACTTCGTCGCGCCCGAAGTGCCGCCACGCCGCGGCGTGGCTCTCGGTATGGCTTGCAACTTCGTGCCCTGCGGCGACGACCTGGCGCAGTAGCCGAGAATTGGCTGTGGCGTCTCCGGCCACCCAGAAAAAAGTCGCGCGGACGGCGTGGGCGGCCAAAAGATCGAGAATTCGGGGTATCGCGCGCTCGTAGATCAGCCGATCCTTAGGCAAGCCAGCGAATCCATAGCCAGCGAGATGCGCATCGAGCGGATCGACGTCAATGCTGACGGTCGCCTCCGGTCGCGGCGCAACAGGTTCACTCGACACGCGGATTGAGTTACCGGCCACTCAGTGATGGTGACGCAAGTCACGTTGCGAATGTTCCGGATTCCTCCGAGCACCCGCGGAAGATCGAGCTGAAGGAGCGCTGTTGGACTTCGCAATTTTGGGCGGCGGCATCACGGGCCTCGCCAGCGCCAGACGTCTGATGCAGCGCGGGCATCGCGTCACACTCTATGAAGCGGACGACCGACTCGGTGGCCTCGGGGGCACGTTCGGGCACGACGGCCTCGAGCTCGAGAAGTTCTACCACTGCATGCTCCCCAGCGACGCCGCGCTGCTCGCGCACGTCCAAGAGCTCGGGCTCGGGGATCGTATGGCCTGGTCGCCGACCGACATGGGCTTCCGTGTGGGCGAGACGACCTACCCGCTGAACACTCCGCTGGACTTGTTGCGGTTTTCGCCGCTGCGCTGGCGCGACCGCATCCGGCTCGGCCTGCTCGCCGTGCAAGCGCGCCTCGTCGGCACGCGCGCCGAGCTCGATGACGTGACGGCAGCGGATTTCGTACGCAAGACCGTGGGCACGCAAGCCTTCGATCTGCTCTGGAAGCCGCTGCTCGCCGCGAAGATCGGCGATCACTATCCCGCGCTGCCCGCGCTCTGGCTGACGACGCGGCTACACCGCGAGAAGAACGTGTCGCGCGAGCGCAAGGGCTGCCTGCGCGGCGGCTATCGCACGCTGATCGAGTCGATCGCGGGCGATCTCACCAGCCGCGGCGCGGAGCTCCACACCAAGAGCGCGATCGCGCGAGTCGCCTGTGAGCCCGACGGTATGCGCCTCGATCTCGACGACGGGCGCGGCGCGTCGCACGACGCGGTGCTCTCGACGCTGCCGCTGCCCGCGTTCCTGCGCATCGCGGGAGGCTGCGGCCTGCCGCCGGAGCTCGCGCAGCTGGGGCTCGATTATCAGGGCGTCGTGAGCGGCGTGTTCCTCACCGAGCGCCCGCTCACGCCTTATTACTGGGCGCCCTGGGTCGACTGCGGAACGACCTCGCAGGGGGCTGATCGCGATGTCCAACGTCGTGCCGCTCGAGCAGACGCGCGGGCTCCACGTTCACTACCTCGTGAACTACACGCACCGCACGAGCCCGCTCTACGCGCTGCCCGACGCGGAGATGCTGGCGCGCTACGAGGCCGACTTGATTCGCGTCCATCCGGAAGCGCGTGGCGCGATCGTCGGCCGCTACGTGTTCCGCGCGCCCTTCGTCGAGCCGATGTGGACCGTCGGCTACGCGAAGCGCAAGCCAGCGCACACGCTCTTACCCGGGCGGCTCTACCTCGCGAGCACTGCGCAGCTCTATCCGCGCGTGAATTCGTGGAATGCCTGCTGCGAGATGGTCGACGACATGGTCGCCGCGGTCGCCGCCGACTTCGAGGGAGTGCAGGCGTGATCCGGGTCCTGCTGTGCGCCTACAACGAAGAGAACGACGTGCATCGACTGCTGCTGCGCGTCGCAAGCGCGCTGAAGAAGCAGCCGCGGCCGTGGTCGGTGCTGCTCGTCGACGACGGCAGCCGCGACGCCACGGTCGCCGAGGCGAAGCGCGCGCAGAGCGAGCTCGGCAGCGAGCTGTCGCTCGAGATCGTGAGTCACGCGCAGAATGCCGGCCTCGGCGCGGCGCTGCGCACGGGCTTTTGCTGGATGCGCGACCACGCCGCGCCGGGCGACATCGTGGTCACTTTCGACGCCGACAACACGCATCCACCCGAGCAGATCGACGAGCTCGTGAGTGCGCTCGAGACGCGCGGCTGCGAGCTCGCGATCGCATCGCGCTATCGGCCAGGGGCCACGATCGCGGGCGTGCCTGCGCATCGCGCAGCGCTCTCCGACGTCGCGGGCATCATCCTGCGAGCGGTGCTCCCGATCCCTGGCGTGCGCGAGTACACCTGTTGTTATCGCGCGTATCGGATCGAGCTGCTGCGGCGCGCGTTCGACGTGTACGGCGATGCCTTCATCGCCTCGGGCGGCTTCGCGGCGGTCGCGGACATCCTGCTGCGGCTGCGGCCGCTCGGCGTGCGCGCCACCGAGATCCCGATCCAGCTCGACTACGCGGGCCGCGTCGGAGCGAGCAAGATGCGCGCGATTCCGACGGCGATCCGGCTGCTTCACTTCGCGCTGCGGCGGCGTTTCGAGCAGAGCTTCGGCGCGGAGGCCGCATGACGGTCGCACTCGTCGTCGGCACTCGCCCCGAAGTCGTGAAGATGGCGCCGGTGATCCGCGCCTGTCGCGCGCGGGGCATCGACTACTTCGTTCTGCACACGGGCCAGCACTACGACTGGGCGCTCGAC
>JANNKN010000473.1:0-3048 GCA_031396315.1 Deltaproteobacteria bacterium | reverse complement strand
CGCTCAAGTACGCGAAGAAGGGCGGCCTGCGCGCACAGCACGTGCTCGATCGCCTCGACGCGCTCACCGAGGGCCGGGCGATCATCACCACCGACGTCGGCCAACATCAGATGTGGGCGGCGCAGTTTTGTCGCACGCGCGAAGGGCGACGCTGGATCTCGAGCGGCGGGGCGGGCACGATGGGTTTCGGCTTCCCGTCCGCGATCGGCGCCCAGTTCGGCCGGCCCGGCGAGGAAGTCTGGACGGTCGTCGGCGACGGCGGCTTCCAGATGACGCTGTGCGAGCTCGCCACCGCCTTCATCCATAAGCTGCCGGTGAAGGTGCTGATCATCAATAACAATTTCCTGGGGATGGTGCGCCAGTGGCAGGAGCTGTTCTTCGAGAACCGGCTCTCCGGCGTCGATCTCGAGGGCAACCCGGACTTCGTGAAGCTCGCCGAGGCCTACGGCGTGAAGGGTCTGCGCATCACGCGGCCGGGCGACGTCGACCGCAAGATCAAGCAGGCGCGCGCGCACAAGGGCCCGGTCGTGCTGGTGGCCGAGGTCGTGAAGGAGGACAACGTCTTCCCGATGATTCCCGCCGGCGCGCCGCTCTCGGCCATGATCATCGAGGCGCCGAAAGAGCGCATGGAGAAGCCCGTTGGCAGCACCTGAGCAAATCTCGATCGCGGAGATCACGCCCGCGCAGGCTCGCGCGCTGCGCCGCAACCTCCACACGATCTCGCTGTTCACCAATAACAAGCCGGGCGTGCTGGTGCGCGTCGCGCTGGTATTCGCGCGCCGCGCCTACAACATCGAGAGCCTCGTCGTCTCGCCTTCGGTGAGCGGCGATTTCTCGCGCATGACGATCACCTGCTCCGGCGATCCCGGCACACTCGAGCAAATCATCAAGCAGCTCGCGAAGCTGGTCGACGTCGTGCACGCGGTCGACCACACGGGCGACTCGTCCTACGAGACCGAGATCGCGCTCGTGAAAGTGCGCTCCGCACCGAGCGAGCGCACCGAGGTGCTGCAAATCGCCGAGCATTACGGCGCAAAGGTCGTCGATTTCGGCGCGGATTCGCTGATGCTGCGCGTCTACGGCTCGAGCGAGAAGCTCGACGCATTCCTCGCGCTGCTGCGCCCGCTCGGGCTCACCGACCTGGTGCGCAGCGGGAAGATTCTGATGGCGAGAGGGCTGCAGGAGACGTGACGCGTCACCAGGGGCGCAGCGTCACCGGCAGCGCCGCGTAGCCCTTCACGAAGTTCGAGCGCACGCGCTGCGGCGCGCCGGCGAGCTCGACGGCGCGGAAGCGCGCGAGCAGTTCCTCCCACAACACGCGCAGCTGCATCTCGGCGAGCCGGCTGCCCATGCAGAAGTGAACGCCGAGCCCGAACGAGAGATGCTGGCGCGCGTTCGGGCGTTCGATCCAGAACTCGTCGGGGCGCTCGAACACGGCCTCGTCTCGATTCGCCGACACGTACCACATCACCACCTTCTCGCCGCGCCGAATGCGCATCCCTGCGAGCTCCGCGTCGCGCGTCGCCGTGCGCCGCATGTGCGCGAGTGGCGTCTGCCAGCGAATGATCTCGCTCACCATGTTCGGGATCAGCTCGGGATTCGCGCGCAGCTTCTCGTACTCGCCGGGGCGCTCGCTCAGCGCGACCACGCCGCCGGAGATCGAGTTCCGCGTGGTGTCGTTGCCGCCGACGATCAGCAACACCAGCGTGCCGAGGTACTCGAGCGGCCCGAGATTCCGCGTGGCCTCGCCGTGTGCGAGCGCGGTCACGAAATCGAGGCGCTCGGACGGCGCGCGGCTCGCGCGTTCCTTCCAGATCGCGGTGAATTCGTCGAGGCACTGAAGCAGGGCGGTTTTGCGCTGCTCTTCGGTCGCAGCGCTTGCGCCCACCAGCGCGGGGCTCGATGTCGCCATGTCCGACCAGTGTGTGAGCTTGCGGCGCTGCTCGTACGGGAAGTCGAACAGCGTGGCGAGCAGGCTGGTGGTCAGCTCGATCGACACGCGATCCACCCAGTCAAAGGTCTCGCCGACCGGAAGCGCATCGAGGATTTCGCAGACGCGCCGGCGAATCAGCGGCTCCAGCACCGCGAGGTTCCGCGGCGACGCGACCGGCTGCACGACCTTGCGGTGCGCCGTGTGCTGCTCGCCGTCCATCGTGATGAAGCCGGTCTCGAGCGGAAAGCTCGGATCGGGGTCGCCGACCACGATGCTGCGCGTGGAGGAGTAGACCTCGGGATTCTTCTCGACCTCGACCACGTCCTGATGACGCGTTGCCGACCAATACGGCCCGAAGTCGCTCTCCGCGCAGTAGTGAACGGGCGCTTCCTTGCGCAGCCGAGCGAAGTAGCCCCAGTGCGTGTCCGTCTCGAACAGCTCCGAGTCCGAGACGTCGATCCGCTCGAGCGGGACGCTGTAGGGATCGCGGCCGGCCTGCCCTTTGGAGGCCGGCGAGATCGGATGCGCTGTGCTCATGCCTGGGCTCCGCGTTGTGAACGCCGTGGTTGCGGGGCCTTGCCCGCGCGGCGGCGAACGACGCGAGAAACACTCCCCGCCAACGCCCGAGCGCGGAAGTGTAGGATGGGCCAATGACTGGTCTTTTTGCGCCAGCGATCGCCGAGCGGGCAATCAGCGCGATGCCGATGCCGGCTGGCTACTTCAATCTCGTGCTGCGCCACTACGGCACGAGTGCGAGCGCAGTCGCCGATCTGTTGGCGGGAACGGGCATCGCGGCCGGCGACACGGAGCCGCGCGACGAAGTCCTGTTGTGGCAGACCATCCAACAGATTCGGAACCTCGCACGCGTCGCATCGCCAGGCTGGGCGCTCGAGCTCGGCGCGCTGCTGAACAACGCCGCCCACGGAACTCTCGGCGTGGCGACCGCCAGCGCGGCAACCCTCGAACACGCGCTCGCGGTGCTCGAACGCTACGCGTACCTGCGCGCTCCCTACTTTCGGCTCGACAGCGAGACGAGCGGCCAGTGGTATCGGCTGCATGCGCGTCGCCAGATCCCGTTGGAAGACGCCGTGTGGACGGGGCTCGTCGAGCTGCTC
>JANNKN010000467.1:0-7029 GCA_031396315.1 Deltaproteobacteria bacterium | reverse complement strand
GCGACAGAACGCGAGGATCTCGGCAGCCAGCTGCTGCGAGGGCGGGACGCTCGCGCGCAGCTCGATCGCGGCCTTCACCTGCTCGCCCCATTCCTCGTCGGGGATGCCGAACACCGCGGCGTCGGCGACCGCGGGATGCTCCTGCAACACGGCCTCGATCTCGGCGGGATAGATGTTCACGCCACCCGAAATGATCAGGTTGGCCGCACGGTCCGACAGGAACACCCAACCGTCGGCGTCGACGTGGCCGACGTCGCCCAGCGTGTGGGTGGTCGGATCGAGGAACGCGCGCGCCGTCTTATCAGGATCCCGGTGGTACTCGAACAACCCCGTGGCCGAGGCGTGGCGCGCGTAGAGGGGGCCGCGTTCGCCTGCCGGCAGGCGCGCACCATCTTCCCCGATCGCGAACACCTCGAAATGCGGTAGCGCGCGCCCGACGGTGCCCGCGTGCGCGAGCCACTCGCGCGAATCGACGAAAGTGGTGACACCCCCTTCCGTGCCGCCCCAATATTCGTAGAGGATCGGTCCCCACCACTCGAGCATGCGCCGCTTCACGGCTTCGCCGACCGGCGTGGCGCCGTGCAGAACCGTGTGCAACGCCGGAGCGTGAAAAGCCGCGCGCTCCTCGCCTGTTAGACGCTTCAGCAGGCGCACGAACATCGTCGGCACGAGGTGCGTGTGGTGGATCTCGCACTCGACGATCGCGCGCAGCGCCTCGTGCTCCTCCCAGCGCGGCAGCACGTGGATCGGTGCGCCGAGCGCGTTGTCGTAGATCGCGTACATGAGCGGCGCCGCGTGGTAGAGCGGGCCGGTGACGAGATGTGCACCGGAGCCGTCGCACGCGATCGAGCGCGCGTAGGCCTGCTGGGCGGTGATCGCGGCGCCGAGCGCGCCCGCGCGCCGCCGCATCACGCCCTTGGGCCGGCCGGTGGTGCCGCTCGTGTAGATCATGTTGCCGCCAGCGGGGCCAGCGAGCGGCATCGGCTCGTCGCTCGCGCCGGCAAGCGCGCGCTCGAGCTCGTCGCCGAGCGCGACCAGCGTGGGTAGCGCGGCGTTCGCGTCGGCTTCGCGCGCTAGCGCGAGCGCCGCCCGCGCCGTCTCCGCGAACGCGGGATCGACGAACAGCACTTTCGCCTCGGAATCGCGCACGACGTACGCGATCTCTTCCGCCGTGAGGTGCCAATTCACCGGCGTCATCCAGATGCCCGCGTGGATCGCGGCGAGAATTCCCTCGACGCCCTCGACGCGGTTCCCGATCAGCAGTGCAGCGTGATCGTCCGGCGCGAGGCCGCAGCGCGTCCGCAACAAGCGCGCCCAACGCGTGACGCGGTCCTGCAGCTCGCTCCAATCTCGCGAGCGGGTGCCGTCGGTCAGCGCGAGCGCACTCGGTCGCGACTTCGCGAGCTCCGCGATCATTTCACGAAAGCGCGGCGACGCCGCGCGCGCAGCGAGGCGCAGCCGAGCGAAGGGCCTCGGTGTCGACAGCACGTGCAGGCATCGCGTCCGCGCGTCACGTGGGGGCCTTCTCCAGCCGTGCTTCGCGCAGCGCGGAGCGGCGCAGCTTGCCGGCGTCGTCGCGCAGCGGCTCGCTCACGAACTCGAAGCTGCGCGGAATTTTGTACGCGACGAGCAGCGCGCCGAGGTGAGCGCGCAGCTCCGCCTCCTGGAGGCCTGCGGGCGCGTCGACGAGCGCGTGCACGCGGCTCCCGAGGTCGTCGTCGGGCAGCCCGATCACGGCGCTCGAGCGCACCTGCGGATGCGCGTCGATCGCAGCCTCCACCTCGGCGGGATACACGTTCGAGCCGCCGACGAGAATCATGTCCGTCTTGCGATCGGCGAGATACAGATAACCGGCGGCGTCGAACCAGCCGATGTCGCCGAGAGTCTCCCAGCCGTCGGCGGTCGCGGTGGGCTTCGCGCCGATGTAGCGGTAGGTCGTGCCCTGCCCGCCCGCGGGTTTCATGTAGATCTCGCCGATCTCGTCCGGCGCGCATTGCGTTCCATCGGGCCGCTGCGCGCGCATCATCCGCCCGGGCGCCGGCTTGCCCACAGAGCCCGGATGCTCGAGCCACTCGACGCCGTTGATGACCGTACCCGCAATACGCTCGGTACCGCCGTACGCCTCGTAGATTTTCTCGGGCCCGAGCCATTCGATCCAGAAACGCTTCAGCCATTGCGGGCTCGGCGCGCCCGAGCACATCACGCGCTGAAGCGTCGAGACGTCATGCTTGTTACGGACCGCAGCGGGCAGTCTCGCGATGCGCTGCATCATCGTCGGCACGAACAGCACCCAGTCGACGCGGTACTTCGCGATCAGCGCGAGCGCCTGCTCGGCGTCGAAGCGCTCCATCAGCACGAGCGTTCCGCCCGACAGCAGGCACTGCCACGCGACGATGAACGGGCCCGCGTGATAGAGCGGGCCCGGCGCGAGGGCGATGCCGCGCGGCCGCATGAAATTCTCGGCGAGCTCGGGATCGCAGAGCGCGGGCGTCAAATCGACGATCAGCTTCGGGAGCCCCGTGCTGCCACCCGAGGTCATCGTGCGCACGTGCTGCGGCACGAGATCGGGGAGCGCGTCGTCAGAGAGTGCAGCGCTCGGTGCGAAGTCGATGGGCACGCTCGCGAACTTTGGGTAGTCGGCGGCCGCGACGCCGACGATCAACGCCGGCTGCGAGAGCGCGATGATCGCCTCGCGCTCTTTCGCGGGCAGGCGCGCCGAGATCGGCTGCGGGGAGGCGCCGAGCTTCCAGATCGCCATGCACGAGACGAGAAACTCGAGCGAGTTCGGCAGCGCAACCGTCACGCGGCTCTCGGGACCGACACCGAGCTGCTGGTAGGCGCGAGCGAGCCGGTTCGAGCGACGATCGAGCGTTCCGCGCGAGATCGACTCCGCGCCACACACCGCCGCGATGTGCTCCGGCGCCTCGGCCGCGAGCCAACCGAGCGCCGCTCCGTAGGACACTCTCGCCATACTTCTCCGCCCCGCGGGGCCGACCGGAAACCCTTGTTTCGGCTCAGTGTTCTGCCCGTCGGGCTTTATGATACGGTACGTCTCGTTATTCCTTCCAGCTCTTTCCGAACTCCGTTCGGCTTCGGCTCACTGCGCGCGCGCTGCGCTGGCCGCGCGGCGCTCGATCGCTTGCTGCTCCCGCCGAACCGCGAGCGGCGGCCCACTCCGAGGTTCAGTCCTTGAACAAGACAACGACGCTCGCCGCCGCCGTCGCCGAGCTGCGCGACGGGATGACGATCGGCATCGGCGGCTGGGGTTCGCGCCGCAAACCGATGGCGATCGTGCGCGAGATCCTGCGCTCGCCGGTCAAGGACCTGACCGTAATGAGCTACGGGGGCCCGGATGTCGGCTTGCTCTGCAAGGCCGGCAAGGTGAAGCGCCTCGTCTCCGGTTTCGTCTCGCTCGATTCGATCCCGCTCGACCCGCACTTCCGCGCCGCGCGTCAGAACGGCGCCGTGGAGTTTCGCGAGCTCGATGAGGGCATGTTTCAATGGGGCCTCTACGCGGCGGCGATCCGCCTGCCATTCCTGCCGACGCGCTCGGGCCTCGGCAGCAGCGTGCTCGAGATCAACCCCGAGCTGAAGCTGGTGCGCTCACCCTACGCGGACGGTGAGGAGCTGATCGCGATGCCCGCGCTCGCGCTCGACGTCGCGTTCATTCACATGAATCGCGCGGATGCGAAGGGCAATGGCCAGTACCTCGGCCCGGACGTCTACTTCGACGACGTCATGTGTGGCGCGGCGAAGCGCCGCTTCATGTCGTGCGAGCGCATCGTGGAAACGAAGGAACTGCTTGCGGGCGGCGTGGTGCAGACGCTGCGCATCAACCGCACACAGATCGACGGCGTGATCGAAGCGCCCGGCGGCGCGCACTTCACCGAGTGCCCACCCGATTATGGCCGCGACGAAACGTTCCAGCGCGAGTACACGGCGAGCGCGAAGGACGAAGAGAGCTGGCAGCGCTTCAAGACTGACTGGCTCGACGTCTCGGAGGCGGAGTACCAAGCCAAAGTCCGGGCCCGGAGAACCGCCTGATGAGCGACGCAACCCGCGCCGAAATTTGTGCGACGGCGATCGCGGACAACTTTCGCGGCGACGGCGAGATCCTCGTCTCCTGCTTCGGCAGCGTGCCTTCGGTGGGCGCGCGACTCGCAAAGCTCACGCACGCGCCAGACTTGTTGATGACGGACGGCATCGCCTCGCTCGTCGACGGCGTCCAGCCCGTGAGCGGCAAGCGCTCGGCGCCCGTGATCGAGGCGTGGATGCCCTTCCGCACCGTGTTCGACTTGCTCTGGAGCGGACGCCGCCACGTGGTGATGATGGCGAGCCAGATCGACCGCTTCGGTAACCAGAATTTCTCGGCGGTCGGCCCCCACGAGAAGCCGTCCGCGCAGCTGATCGGCATGCGCGGTGCGCCGGGCAACACGATCAGCCACCCGACGAGCTATTGGGTGCCCAATCACTCGAAGCAGACTTTCGTCGAGCGAGTCGATGTCGTGTGCGGCGTCGGTTACGACCGCGCGGCGAAGCTCTCGCCGCAGCAGCGCCGCTTCCACGAGATCCGCCGCGTGATCTCGAACCTCGCAGTATTCGACTTCGCGACGCCCGATCGCCGCATGCGGCTCGCCTCGCTCCACCCCGGCGTGAGCGTCGACGAGGTGGTGAAGAACACCGCGTTCGAGCTCGCAATTCCCGCGGAGGTGCCGGCGACCCGCGTTCCGACGAGTGCCGAGCTCGCACTGATGCGCGACCAGATCGACCCCGAAGGCTTCGCGAACAAGGAAGTGCGCTAGCCGCGAGTCTGCGCCCGAGGATCACCGCCTGTCCCGCTCCCCCCTCCATACCGCGCTCTGCGATCTGCTCGGCGTTCCCGCGCCGATCGTGCAGACCGGCATGGGCTGGGTCGCGACACCCGAGCTGGTCGCGGCGGTGAGCAACGCGGGCGGCTTCGGCTTCCTCGCGGGCGCGACGATTCGGCCCGAACAGATCGATGCCGCCATCGAGAAGGTGAAGGCGCTCACGCCGCGGCCGTTCGGCGTGAACTTCCTGATGGATGCGCCAGGCGCGGAGACGATCGCGGACGCGCTCGTGCGCCACCGCGTGCGTGCCGCCGGCTACAACCGCTCGCCCGACGGCAAGCTGATCAAGCGGCTGAAAGATGCTGGCGTGCTCTGCATCCCCACCTGTGGCGCGCCTCGCCATGTGCAGAAGGCGGAACAATTAGGCGCCGACGCAGTCGTGGTGCAAGGCGGCGAAGGCGGCGGGCACACGGGCACGATCCCGAGCTCGCTGCTGATCTCCGCCTGCGCGGACGCGGTGAGGATTCCGGTGATCGCGGCGGGCGGCTTCAAGGACGGGCGCGGCCTCGTCGCGGCGCTCGCGTTCGGCGCGGCGGGTATCGCGATGGGCACGCGCTTCCTGCTCACCGCCGAGAGCCCCGTGCCACCGCAAACCGCGCAGCGCTATTTCGCGGCGGGCCTCACCGATGTCGTCGTCACGACCGAGATCGATGGCCTTCCGCAGCGCGTCGTGATGAACGAGCTGGTGCGCGAGCTCGAGAGCAAGAGTGGCGCGGCGAAGCTGTTGTTCGCGCTGCGCAACGCGCTCGCGTTCCGCCGTACGAGCGGCGCAACGATCCCTGACTTGCTGCGGAGCGCGCTCGCCCTGCAGCGCAACGACAAGCTGACGCGTTCGCAGCTGCTGATGTCCGCGAACGCGCCGATGCTCGCGAGAGCCGCCATGACCGACGGCGACCCGGTGGGCGGCTACCTGCCGAGCGGCACGGTGGCAGGCGTGATCGACGACCGTCCGAGCTGCGCCGAGCTGATCGAGCGCATCCTGCGAGAAGCGGAGGAGACGCTCGCGCGCCTCGCCCCCGCGAAGGAGAGCTGATGGCGTTCCGTGTGAACCTCGACGCCCAGGGAGTCGCCGAGCTGACGCTCGACAACCCGCCGGTGAACGCGCTCGGCCGAGACGCTTGGTTCGCGCTGGCGCGCAAGCTCGAAGAGCTCGGCCGCGATGCAAGCGTGCGCGTCGTGCTGATCGACGCCGCGGGCAAGGGCTTTCAATGCGGCGTCGACGTGAAGGAGCTCGCGAAGGACGGCTCGATCATCGTCGACGTGAACCGCGGTTGTTACGAAGTGTTCGCCGCGATCTACGACTGTCCGGTGCCCGTGATCAGCGCCGTGCACGGCTTCTGCCTCGGCGGCGGCATCGGCATCGCGGGCTCCTCGGATCTCGTGCTCGCCTCCGACGACGCGACCTTCGGGCTGCCCGAGATCGACCGCGGCGCGATGGGCGCGGCGACCCACGCGATGCGCATGTTCGGCATGCAGGAAGCGCGGCGCATGCTGCTCACCGGCGAACCGATCGGCGCGGCGGAAGCGTTCCGACTCGGCGGCTTGCTGAAAGTGGTGCCGCGCGCGCAGCTGCGCGACGAGGCGCTCGCGCTCGCCACGAAGATCGCGACCAAGAGCCCGCGAGCCGTGCGAGCTGCGAAGGCGTCACTCAACGGTATCGAGCTGATCGAGCCGAAATCGAGCTACCGCTTCGAGCAGGGCTACACGCTCGAGCTCTACATGTCGCGCGACTCGCAGGAGGCGCGCGACGCCTTCGTCGAGAAGCGCGACGCGAAGTTCTAGGCCTCGACGCGCGCCGCCCAGGCTCACTCCAACAATTCTGCGAAGAGCCCCGATGAATCTCTCCTACACCGATCGCGAGAACGCCTTCCGCGCCGAGGCGCGGGCCTGGCTCGAAGCGAACGTGCCGAGCGCGCCGCTCACGTCGTTCGACACTGCCGACGGCGCGCAGCAGCACCGCGCGTGGGAGAAGAGACTCGACGCGGCGGGCTGGGCGATGGTGCCGTGGCCCAAGGAGTACGGCGGGCGCGGCGCGAACCTGCTCGAGTGGCTCGTGTTCGAGGAGGAGTACTACCGCGCCCGCGCGCCGAAGCGCATCAACCAGAACGGCGTGTTCCTGCTCGGCCCGACGATCATGGAGTACGGCACGCCGGAGCAGAAG
>JANNKN010000460.1:0-8018 GCA_031396315.1 Deltaproteobacteria bacterium | reverse complement strand
GCTCGGGGAGTGTGCGCTCCAGATCTACATCCTGGTGGTGTTCGTCGCGCTTTTTGCCGGCGTCGGCGCGATGCTCGGCGCGATGCTCGGCGCGACGAACACGCTCTATGCCGCCGTGCAGGCGCGCGTCGCCGAGATCGGCACGCTGCGTGCGCTCGGCTTCTCGCGGGTCGCGATCCTGCGCTCGTTCCTACTCGAGTCACTGCTCACCGCGGGTCTCGGCTTCGTGCTCGGGGCCACGATCGCCGTGGCGCTGGCGGCTGCGATCACGGCCGCGCTGGGCGGCATCAGCTGGGGCGCGGAGACGTTCACGACGAACGTGATTCAGCTGCGCGTCGGCCCCGGCGATCTGAGCGCAGCGCTGCTGCTCGCGCTCGCGATCGGTGTGCTCGGCGGCTTCTTCCCAGCGCTTCGCGCGGCGAACCTGCGCCCGATCGAAGCGCTGCGGCGAGGCTGAGGATGCCCGAGCCCGCGCGCAGCGTTCGCGATGAGCTGTCGTCGCTGAAGCTCGATCGCCACGCGGCCGCCCCGGCGCGGCGGCGCACGCCGCGCTTCGTGTGGGGCATCGCGCTCGCGCTCGCGCTGCTGGGCGCGGGGGTGCTCTACCGCTTGACGCTCGGCGCTCCCACCGTCGTTCGCATCGCGTACGCGGAGCGGAGCGAGGCGGGCGGCAGCGCGCCGAGCGCCGCTGGCGTCGTGCTCACGGGCTCGGGCTACGTCGTCACCGGCGAGAAGTACATCTCGATCGGCGTGCGCGTGCCGGGCCGCATCGACGCGTACCTCGTCGAGGAATCGCAGTCGGTCACGAAAGGGCAGGCGCTGGTTCAGCTCGACAAGCGCGACTACGAAGCCGCGCTCTCGCGCTCGCGCGCGTCGCTCGAGGTGGCGCGGGCGAGCGCGGAGCTCGCGGAGACGGAAGCGAGGCGGCTGCGCGCGCTGCAGGCGCAGAACGTCGCCTCGCGATCCGCGCTCGACGTGAAGGAGAGCCAGCTCCGCGTCGCGAACGCGCAGGTACAGCAGGCCGCGGCGGCGTTGCGCGAGGCCGAGGTGGCGCTCGACTACACGACCCTACGCGCGCCGCGCGACGGCGTGATCCTCGCGAAGTTCAAAGAGGTGGGAGAGATCGCGGTGCCCGGTGGCTTCGCCGGCGCAGGCGATCTGATCCGCATGGCGGATCTCACCGACCTGCGCGCGGAGGTCGACGTCAACGAAGTCGATCTCGCGCGCGTCGAACTCGGCCAGCGCGCGGAAGTCACGCCAGACTCGTTCCCGGATTCTCATTATGCCGCCGAAGTGGTGAAGCTCTACCCGCAGGTGAATCGCCAGAAGGGCACGCTCAAGGTGGAGGTGCGCCTGCTCGAGCGCGACGAGAAGCTGCGGCCCGACTCGAGCGTGCGCGTCGCGTTCCTCGCTCCCGACGAGGCTCCCCGCGCGGCGGGCACGCCGCCCGTCGCGGTGATTACGGTGCCACGCGCAGCGGTGCAGAACGACAAGGTGTGGGTCGTGACGGAAGGGAAGCTGCGCGCGCAGTCCGTCGAGCTCGGCGGCGAGCGCGGCGACGCCGTGGTCGTGCGCTCCGGCCTGCTCGGCGGCGAAGCCGTCGTCGTCAGCGCCGAAGGCGAGCTCGCGGCGGGTCAGCGCGTCGAACTCGCGAGCGATTAGGCGGCGAGGGCCGGCAGCATCTCTCAAGGCTCGAGCGTGCAGCCGCGATCGGGCTTGGCGCGAGCGATGCGCGGCGCGAAGCCGGGCAGCCCCGAGCGCACGCCATCGCCGTCCTCGAGTGGCGCCGTCTCGAGCCAGTCCATGCCAGGCAGCGCCATCAGGTCCGCCCGGCAGGCGTCGAACGCGCGCTCGCCGACGTGGATGCACGAGCACACTTCTTTCGCGACGAAGCCGCCGCCGACGTAGCTCCTCTCCTCGAGCTCCATGTAGCCGAGGTAGCCGAGCACCAGTGCGAGCCAGACGCAGAAGCCGATCACCCACTTCATCGCGCGCTGCCCGGCGCCGCGAACGCTTCGATCAGCTCGCCCATCTGTTCGCGCAGCTCTTCCCAGCTGCTCGCGTGCATCTCGCCGAGCCGCACCACGACGAGATCGTGCGAGGGCACGATCACCACCATCTGGCCGGCGTTGCCGTTCATCTCGAACGAGTCGAAGCCGCGCTCACCGAAGTTCGGGTACTGCTCGGGCCCGGGCTTCCCACTCAGCCAGAAGTGCGCGCCATAGCTGCCATTGTTAGGTACGGGTGCCGGCGTGCGCGTGAAGTCGACCCAGCCCGGTGGCAGGATGCGTCGCCCCTCCCAGAGGCCGTCGCGCAAATACAAGAGGCCGAGCCGCGCCCAGTCTTGCGCGCTCGCCCACACGAAGGCGCCCAATAGCGGCGTGTCCGCGCGATCCACTTCGACGAGCAGTGAGCGCATGCCGAGCGGCTCGTTCAGCTCGCGCGCACTGAAAGCGCGCCAGTCTTCTCCCGCGCGATCGGCGACGAGGCGCGCAAGCAGCTGCGTCGTGCCGGTGGAGTAGGCCCAGCGCGTACCGGGCGGGGCGTCGAGCGCGAGGTCGGAGGCTGCGAGGGCCGTGTCGCCGGAGGCGCTCCCGAACAGCAACTGCGCGATGAAGCTGCTCGGATCGCCGCCGTCGCCGTCTTCGTTCGCGAGCCCCGTCGTCATGTTCAGCGCGTGGCGGACGGTGATCGCGCGGCGCGGATCGTCGGCGCGCGCGCGCCAGGGGCGCGCATCGAGTGGCTCGTCGAGCGAGACGCGCCCGTCGCGTACGAGGATGCCGACCCAGGCGTTGGCGAGGCTCTTGCCCGCGGACCAGGAGCGAAAGCGCGTGTTCGCGTCGAAGCCCGGCGCGTAGCGTTCGACCACGAGCTTGCCGCCCTGCACGACGAGGATCGCGCGCGTGTCGGGAACGCCGGCGGAGCTTTTTTTCGCGAACAGCCTGCCGAGCGCGACCTCGGTCTCGACGTGATCGGAGCGCTGCGGATCGCCGCGCGGCCAGCCGCGAGTCGGGTAGGCGACATCGATGCGCTGGGGCGGCAGCGGCGAGCGCGCCGGTGCGTCGGCGCGTGCGTCGATCGCGACGATGGTGAGAGCGATGGCGAGAGCGAACGCGGCGCGGAGCGTCATGCGGCGCGCAGTGTGACAGCGCGCGCGCGAATGCCCAGCCGAGCCGGTGGGGCGCGAGCGGATCCAGGGGCCCAGGGCGCCACGCGGCGGCGGCGCCAAGCGGACTCAGCGCGTCGCGCGCGACCGGCACGCCCGATGCAGTCGTGCTCAGGGCGAGGAGGTTTCGCCATGCATGCGAGCGAGGCGCACCAGTTCGAGTTCTGCGCTTCCTGCGGAGCGGAGGTGCAGATCGCGCGCGATCGCGGCTACGCGCTCGACGCGGAGCGCGTGCTTTGCTTCCCCTGCGCAGTCCAGCGCGGGGGCTCCTACGACGAGCACCGCGACCTGTGGGTGGAGGCGCCCGATCTTGCAAACCTCGCGCGCGACAGGAAACCCTGAGCGACGCGCGCAGATCGAACCGCGGCTTCTCAGGCTCGCATCATGCGCACAGCGACTGACTCGTATTCGGGGCAGGCCGACTCCGGGCCGGCCGCGCAGCGAGCTCACAGGCCGTGCTGCGGCAGCCTCGAGGAGCGTGCGGCGAAGCGATTAGGTCCGGGTGGCTGTCGGCAGCGGCAGCACGGCGCTGCAGGAATTGGGCGCATGGGAAGAACAGCTCGCCGCTGGCGCGGCGGTCGCTCACGGGCTCACGCGCTCGCCGTACGCGCAGCGGATGCACGTCGTCGAACCGGGTAGGGCTCGCAGCCGCGCGGCGGGAATGCGGTCGCCGCAGTGGTCGCACACGCCGAAGCGCCCCTGCGCGGCGCGCTCGAGCGCGTGGTCGAGCGCGCCCAGCCGACGCGCCTTCGCGTTCTCGAGGGCTTCGGCGAGCTGCTCGTCGCTGCGCAGCGTGCCGTGATCTGCGGAATCGCCGGGCTCGCGCCGTTCCTCGGTACGAAGGCGGTCGGTCGCGGCGAGTCGCGCGAGATCCTTCGCGACGGCGTCCCGCTCGCGCCGGAGCTCACGCAGCAGCGTGTGCTCGGGAGCCACCGGCGCGCGCTGCTCGCTGAGGCGCTCCGTCCAAAGATGGGTCGCGAGCGCACGCAGCAGATCGGTCTCGGACAGAATGCCCGCCAGCCTTCCCGCGCCGTCGACGATGGGAAGGCAACCGATCCGATGGTCGGCCATGCATTCGGCCGCGCGTTGAAGTGTGTCGTCGGGCCCGAGCGTATCGGGTGCGTGCGTCATCAGGTCGGCCACGGTCCAGCTCGCTACGGCGTCGCGTGCGCCTTCCGTGATCGGCGCCTTCAGGTTCGCGCCGACTGGCAGCGCCGCACGCAGATCGTCGACCGCGAGCACACCGACCACCCTGCGCTCACCGTCCACGATTGGGAGATGGCGGATACCGTGGCGGATCATGCGCTCGTGGGCCGCCAGCGCGGATTCATCCGCGCTGGCAGTGACGGGATCGCCGCTCATCCAGCTCTTGACGACGTCTTGCATGGCTCGCCTCCAGCGCGCGTCCGCGCTCAACTACAGCGGGTGCAAGCGCGGTGCCGCACGGCGGGGCGACGACGTGAGCGCCGCACGCGGTCCGCGGGGCAATTCGGATCGCTCCGCCGCGAGGCTGTAGCAACTGGGCCCAGTCCGAGGCACGAGGGCGCACAGCGAGCCGTCTCATGCGGCACGATCTGTGATACGTGGCAGGGAAGGAGGCACTCCATGCACACCCCGCGCAAAATTCTGGTCGCGACCGATTTCTCCGCCGACGCCGAACGCGCGCTCGAGGTTGCGCTCGCGCTCGCTCAGCCGACGAAGAGCGAAGTTCACTTGATCCACGCGCTCGAAGTGCTCGTCGCGCCGCTCGCGCCGTACACGATGTCGATCCCGGATGACTTGATCGGAGTCGCCCGCGAAGTGGGGCTTCGCAAGCTCGAAGCCGCGCGGCGCAAGGTCGAAGCTCGTGGCCTCGCGACGAGCGCGGTGCTCGGCAGCGTCCCGGCTGCGCTGGCGGTGGCCGCGCGCGCGCGGGAGATCGGTGCGGACCTCGTCGTCGTCGGCTCGCACGGCCACACCGGCGTGAAACGCTTCCTGCTCGGCAGCGTCGCCGAGCACACCGTAAAGGAATCGCCGGTCTCTGTGTTGACGGTCCGCGGCGAGGGCCATGCCGAGGCGCCGCGCACGATCGTCGTGGGCGCCGATTTCTCTGCACACTCCGAGCTCGCCATCGCGCTCGCTGCGGACTGGGCGCGCGCGTTCGGCGCGCAGCTCCATCTCGTGAATGGGCTCCAGCTCACGCTGCCGTTCCTGGCGCCCTACGAAGTGACTGTGCCCGACGCGTTCATCGACGAGAGCTACGCCGCGGCCGGCAAGAAGCTCGCCGCGCTCGCGGAGAAGCTCGCGGGCATCGACGTGCACACGACGGTGCTGAGTGCGGCCCCCCAGGACGCGCTCGACACGCTCGCGACGCGCGTGAAGGCGGACCTGATCGTGACGGGTTCCCGCGGCCTGCGCGGTGTGAAGCACGCGCTGCTCGGCAGCGTCGCCGAACGCACATTGCGCCACGCGCCGTGCAGCGTGCTCACGGTGAAAGCGCCGATCGGTTAGCTGCGAAGCGCGCGTGCACGAGCCCGAACGATCGCCGCCGCAGGCGGAGTCCGCGGAGCTGTTCGAGACCGCCGCGCAGCACGCGACGCGGCGCGTGCCGATCGCGCGTCCCGACGACACGGCGGGCTTGCTCCGCGCCTCACTCGCGGGAAACGCCTACGACTGCGCCTCGCACGTCGCGGTATGTGACGACGCCGGGCACTTCCTCGGAATTCTGCGCGGGGAGGCGTTGCTCGCAGCGCCAGCCAGCGCGAGCGTGGGCTCCCTGATGGATTCGGCGGCGCCGGTCGTGTCGCCCGGAGTCGATCAAGAAGTCGCTGCGTGGCGGGCCGCGCAGCGTCGCGAATCGGCGCTCGCGGTGGTCGACGGCGCTGGGCGCTTCGTCGGCCTAATCCCTCCGCATGCGCTGATCGCCGTGCTGCTCGCGGAGCACGAGGAAGATCTCAGGCGCATCGGCGGCTTCGTCGTGCGCACCGCCGCCGTGCGCGGCGCGAGCGTCGAGACGGTGAGGATGCGCTTCCGGCATCGCCTGCCCTGGCTGCTGATCGGGCTCGCCGGCGCGCTCGGGGCGGCAGACGTGGTCGCTTCGTTCGAAGCGACGCTGGCGTCGAACGTCGCGCTCGCGTTCTTTCTGCCCGGCATCGTCTACCTCGCCGACGCGGTCGGCACGCAGACCGAGACGATCGTCGTGCGCGCGCTTTCGATCGGCATCTCGCTGCGCAGCATGCTCGTGCGCGAAGTGCTGACGGGCCTCGCGATCGGCGCCGCGCTCGCGGCCACCGCATTCCCTTTGCTGTGGCTGCGCTGGGGCCATGCTTCGCTCGCGAGCATCGTGGCGCTCTCCATGCTCGCCGCCTGCTCCACGGCGACACTCGCCGCGATGACGCTGCCGTGGATCCTGCAGCGCGCAGGCTTCGACCCCGCCGTCGGCAGTGGCCCCGTCGCGACCGTCATCCAAGACCTGGTCTCGATCGTGCTGTTCTTCGCGATCGCGGGGGCGTTCGCCTGAACTGAAGCGCGCCCGGTTGCCGCAGGCGCGGGGCCGTGTGCCGCACAGCACGGCGGGATCGCGGCGCAAGGGTGCGATCTCGCAGAGCTGAGCGCCGACGAGTCGCGCGGCTGCGGCACGTGCGTTGCAGTCATTTGGACGAGTCCGATCGAGCAGGGGGGTGAGGATGTCGCAGGCGGGTCGAATCGTTGAGGGTCGGGTCCTGGGGGCGTGGGTAGTGTTCGCGCTGTTGTGCGCGGCAGGCGCTCGCGCGGAAGCGGGCCCCGAGACTGCCGCGCGAGCGACCATGCAGCGCGTCTACGCCGCGATGACGGTGCTGCTGCCGGCGTCGGCGAAAGACGGCGGCTTCTCGGGCGACGCAAAACGCGAGGAGCTACGAGCCGCATTTGCAACGCTGCGCGACGCCGCGGTCGAGCTGCGCGCTCACGATGCGCGGCGCGATGCGAGCTTCAGTCTGCATGCGCGCAACCTCGCCGACGACGCCGTGCTCGCGAGCTCTGCCTTCGCGCTCGGCGACGAGGAGGAGGCGCGCTTCACGTTCACGCTGCTGACGCAGCGCTGCATCGACTGTCACTCGCGCCTGCCCGACCTCGTCGATTCGCCGCTCGCCGCGCGCCTGGTCGCACTACCCGAGGTGAGGGCGCTGGCACCGCTCGAGCGTGCGCGCGTCGACGTCGCGGTGCGCCGCTTCGACGAGGCGCTCGCGACCTGGGAGCGGGTGTTCGCGGATCCCGCGATCGCGCCGGCCGAACACGACCACGCCGGCACGCTCGCGGATTACCTCACGATCGCGCTGCGCGTGAAGGGCGATGCGCAGCGACCGCAGGCCGTGTTGCAAGCGCTCGCGAAGCGCGCCGACACGCCGGGCTACCTGCGTACGCGCCTGATCGCGTGGGGCATCTCACTCGCTCGGGTCGGGCCTCGGCTCGCGCAATCGCCTGCGTCGACGCGCATCGCCCGTGAGTGGGCGACGATGGCGCGCAACCTGTCGGACCTACCCACCGCGCGCGACGGCTTGGTCTACGATCTCGCGGCGTCGAGTGAGTTGCTGCGCTGGATCGACGCCCGCGAGCAGGGCGACCGCGCAGTCCAAGATCTCGAGCTCGCGACGGCTTATTACGAGCTGGGCGTGATCGAGGACCGCACCGCGTTCTCGATCTGGGCGCCGCAGACCGACGCCTACATGGAGGCGGCGCTGCGCGCAGCGCCCGACGGGCCGCTGGCTCGACGCGCTTATGCGCGCGTCGAAGAGCAGATGCTCACGGAGCTCGGCGCAACCAGCCCCGATGGATTGCCCGAGCCGGAGCGCACGCGGCTCGCCTCGCTGCGAGTGCTCATGGACGGTTCGTGGCC
>JANNKN010000431.1:0-1546 GCA_031396315.1 Deltaproteobacteria bacterium | reverse complement strand
ACGTGTTCGGGCGGCGCATATCGGAACGGCGCAGGAGCGAGCAAGCGCGCTGCCAGCCGCCCGGTCGCTTCGAGGGAATCGACGCGTCCCGACCACGCGCCGTTCCAGCCGCCTGAGAACTCTGCGCGCAACGCGATCTCGACTCCCTGCGCGTCCAGCGAAACTTCGTGAGCGCCGAGCGTGCCCTGCGCCGAGAGGGTTGCGGCGTCGAGCCGCACACCGCTCAGGTCGAGATCTGCGAGGCGAAGCGATGCACTCAGTGCGCGCGAGCCGCCGGCAGCGATTTTCGCGCGCGCGTCGAGCGCTTCGAGCGCGATGGCTCCAGGCAGCGTCAGGTGGTGCGCGGTCGCCGCGATCTCCCCGTAAGGTTGCTCGCGGGCGCCGCGCAAGCGCGCGTCGATCGCGAGCGCGCCGCCGAACTCGCCGCCGAGCGCACCGAGCTCGGGCGCGTCGAGCACGAGCTCGAGCGCGTCGCCGGGCGCGCCAAAGGCGCCGCGCACGCGCAGGCTGTTTGCGCCGAGCCGCAGGTCCGCGTCGGCGCCCGAGACGCGCGCGGCTTCGAGCGTGAGTGCCCCTCGCCCCTCGAGTGTGCGACCGCGATAACGGCTGCCGCGCAGCGAATAGCGAAGCTTCGCGTTCCAGCTCTTTCCGAGCTCCCCGGCGGCGTCGAGCTCGCCCGAGAGCTCTGCGCTCGGGAAGTCGCCGAGCGCGGCGGGATCGAAAGCCGAGAAGCGCGCCTTCACGGCGAATGCCTGCGCGCCATCCCATTCGCCGCTGCCCGCGATCTCGCCTCGTCCAATCGCGATGTGCACGTCTTCCGCGCGCACGGCCTCGCCCTCGCGCACGATGCGCCCACGCAGCTCGCGCCCGTTTTCGTGGAGCGCGAGCGTGCCCTCGATGCGCCTTGCCGAAATTCTCGCGCTCACTTCGCCGGCGAGTCGTGTGGCGCGCAGGCTCGCGTGCAGGGCGTGCAGATTGAGGCGCTGCACATTCAGTGCAAGCTGCAGCGCGCCATCTTCGACGCGCCCTTCGCCGCTCGCTGCGCCCGCGGCGCCAAGCTCGGCCACGATGCTCGAGAAGTGGAGGGCACCGTCGCCGATGCGCAGCTCGCTGCGCAGCGCGCGCACCGGCAGCGCGTGCTGGGAGAGCGGCGCGGGGCTCGCGTTCTCGGCGCGCAGCGTGCCGCTGAGCAGCGCGTCGTCTGCGCCGTGCGCGTCGATCGCGACGGCGAGGTCGCTGTGCGGCGCGTTCGCGCTGCGTACGAAGGCGGCGACGTCGACGTGCTCACCGCGCAGCGCGACGTCGCCGAGCCACGGGCGCGCGAAGGAAGCGAAGCCCGCGTCGCCGGTGACCGGCGCGTCGCCGAGGGATCCCGTGAGCTCGAGGGTCGCGGCGACGAGGCTGCCGCCCGCGATCACGGTTGCGCGGGCTTTCGGCGCTTCGCCGCGCGCGAACTGGACTGCGCCTGAGAGCGCGAACGGTGCGGCCGTCGCGACGCGCGCATTCCCTGAGAACTCGCCCCAGGGTGAGGCGAGTCGTGTGAGCT
>JANNKN010000423.1:0-1388 GCA_031396315.1 Deltaproteobacteria bacterium | reverse complement strand
TCGGCCTCGCGCCGAAACGCTACGCGCGCCTCGTGCGCTTCGAGGCGCTGATGGCGCGCGTGCGCCGCGGCGCCCGCGTGCGCTGGGCCGAAGACGCGCAGGCGCTCGGCTATTACGACGAAGCGCACCTCGCGCGCGACGTGCGCGCGTTCACCGGCCTCGCGCCGAACGCGGCGGCCGCGCAGATCGCGCCGAACTTCGCCGCAGCCTGAGCCCGTGTCGCTTTCGTACAAGCCAGCCCGATCGCTCGCGGGAATGCTCCCGCTCGAAGGAGGCACAAATGCCCGTTCCGTATCTGATCGCCACTCCTGCCGCCGAGGCCATCGCGTTCTACACGCGCGTACTCGGCGCACGCGAGCTCGTCCGCCTCACGTCGCCGGACGGCAAGATCGCGCACGCCGAGCTCGCGATCGACGAAGAGAGGATCATGCTCGCCGACGCGTACCCGGAGATGGGGTACGCGAGCCCGACCGATCTCGGCGGCTCGCCGGTCTCCCTCTATGTGCGAGTCGCGGACGTCGACGCCGTGCACGCGCGCGCCATCGCCGCCGGCGCAACCGAGCGCTCGCCCGTCGCCGACCAATTCGACGGCGACCGGCGCGGCGCCATCGTCGATCCGTTCGGGCACATCTGGTTGATCGCGACGGAGCGGGAGGTGGTTTCCAACGCCGAGCTCATCCGCCGCTTCGAGCGCCTCACCGGCGCAGAGGAGAAAAAGGAATGAGCGCGCGCGAGACGGGCCCCTTCGATCTCTCCAAGTCGCCGATTCACCTGCCTTCGCACGCGACCGCGCCCGCGGTGCCCATCCACGCCTTCGGCTTCGACGGCCCTGCGTTCGAGGCCTACATGGCGAAGCACTGCACACCGGGCGCACCCGGCCGGCTCGTGATGATCGAGACGAGCCCAGCGAACTGGGGCTCGTGGGAATGTCACGAAGACGGCGACGAGCTCGTGATCGTGCTCGAGGGAGAAGGTGAGTTCCTCCAAGAGATCGACGGAGTGACTCGCTCTGCGCCGTTCGGCCCTGGGAGCACGTTCATCAACCCGGCGGGTGTGTGGCATACGGCGGATGTGAAGAAGCCGATGCGCGCGATCTATCTCACGCCGTGTCCGGGCACGAAGCATCGCGCGCGCTAGGCGGTACCGCGCATCACATCCATGCCGGCCTCTCGCCGATCACTTTGCTCGCGCGGAACGCCGCGATCTCGTCGTCGCCGAGGCCGAGCTCCCGTAACACTTCGTCGTTGTGCTGCCCGAGCGTCGGTGGCGGCGCGGCGCGGAGCGGGCGCGGCAGCGCCTCGAATAGCATCGGCAGCTCGGGGTAGCGCGTCGGGCCCGTAACAGGGTGTGTGAGCGTGGTGTAGGCGGCGCGCGCCTCGAGCTGCGGG
>JANNKN010000328.1:0-2861 GCA_031396315.1 Deltaproteobacteria bacterium | reverse complement strand
CGGGCGCGAGCTCGGCGTGATCTCAGGGCTCGCCATCCCGCGCGCGCTGCGCGAGACGGTGACTGCGCTCGGCGCGCGCGTCGTCGCGGAGCGCACGTTCGCAGATCATCATCGCTATCGCGCGCGCGACTTATCAGGCCTCGCGGCCGAGGCGCCGCTTTGGATCACGAGCGAGAAGGACGCGGTGAAGCTCGATCCCGCGTGGTACGAGGGCGCCGACCTGCGCGTGCTCGTGCTCGACACGGCGGTCGCGGAGCCTGAGAAGTTCTTCGCGTGGCTCGAAGCGCGGCTCTAGCGGAGGACGCCGCGGGCGCGGAGGCGGCGGGCGTAGAAGACCACTGCGATCACCGCGGCGAACCCAGGGAGCGCGAGCAGGAGGCCTGCGCTTCCGAGTTGCCCCGGAGGCAGCCCGGCGAGCGCCAGGCTCAGGATCGAGAAGACGACACGAAATGCGAGAAGAGCGGTCCAGAGCCCTACCGCGAGGCTCCTCAGCAGGAGCAGCGCCGTTGCAGCGGCGACGAGGAGGAGCGCCCCAGCGACGTTCACGGCTGCGTGGAGCGGCCCGAGCCGGACGAGATACTCCGCGACTTGCGGATCGACCGGGAGCGCTCCGGCGTATGCGAGCGGGATTGCGAAGACGCCCCAGAGGCCGCTCAGGCCGTAGAAGAGCGAAACGGCCCACACAAGTGCTGGACGACGTGGGGACGCTGCTTCTGATTCCGCGAGCGGAGAGTGTGGCGGCGCGTACGGATTCGTCACGCGCCGACTCTATCAGCGCGCGCCTCAATCGCGGCTACCGTGCGCCGCCTCATCAGGAGTCGCGCACATGATCTCCGCTTGGGACGACTTCCCCATCCATCAAACCGGTCAGCCCGTTCGCTTCGTCGCGACCAGCGACCGCAATTTCTACGACCGTTATTATTTCAATCTGCACGGCTCGAGCGACGAGCTGTTCCTGATCATGGGCATGGGCGTCTACCCGAACTTGGGGACGCAGGACGCCTTCGCGGTCGTGCGGCGCGGCGCACATCACCGCGTGGTGCGCGCATCGCGCGAGCTCGGCGATCGCAGCGATCTGTCGGTCGGTCCGTTCCGCATCGAGATTCTCGAGCCGCTGCGCAAGCTGCGCTTCGTGCTCGAGCCGACGGAACACCCGATCGCGTTCGACGTGACTTGGGAAGGCGCGATGCCGGCGTGGCAGGAGCAGAACCACTTCATCCGCCGCAACGGCCGCGTGCTGTTCGATACTTCGCGCTTCGCGCAGACGGGCACCTGGGCCGGCACGCTCAGCGTCGGCGGCGAGAAGATCGCGATCACGCGCGATCGCTGGTGGGGAACCCGTGATCGGTCGTGGGGTGTTAGGCCCGTGGGTGAGCCCGAGCACCCGGGCATTCGTCAAGGCGAGAACGCGATGAGCGGCATGTGGAATTACTACCCGATGCAGTTCGCCGACCACTCGATCCTCTACATCTGTCAGGAGAACGCAGCGGGCGCGCGCGAGCTGGAAGAGGCGGTGCGCGTGTGGGCCGATCCGGCGCGGCCCGCGGATCACCTCGGGCGCCCCGAATGGCGACACGATTTCGTGCCCGGCACGCGCCTACTGCGCGGCTCGACGATCTCGTTCCCACGCGCGCCCGGCGGCGGCTTCGACGTGAAGTGCACGCCGATCCTCCCGTGCATGGTCTCGATCGGCACCGGCTACGGTCTCGACGCGGATTGGCGGCACGGCATGTATCAGGGGAAGTTGGTCGTACAGGGCCTCGAACGAAAGCATGACGAAGTCGTTCCGATCGGGCAGTACGGCGTGGTCGATCAGGTCGGTCGCTTCGAGTACCAGGGCCGCGTCGGTCACGGGCTCTACGAACACGGCTTCTTCGGCGCGTTCCCGCAGTGCGGCCTGAACGGCCCCGGCGACGTCGCGAGTTGAGCCATTGGGGTCAGACCCCATTGCCTCAGCTCCGCGGATGGCGCCACGCATGGAGCGCACTCCGCATGTGCTCGCGACGGCCGTGCGCGCGTAGCGCAGCTTCGAGCGTGGCGTCGCCCGCGCAGTAGGCGGCGAGGAACGCGTCGCGCTCGCTCGGCTCGAGCCGCGCCGTGGCGCCGCGCTTCGCGAGGGAGCGCCAGAGGCGCGCGATCTCTCGCGCGCGCCGGTGCGCGGGCACGCGCTCACGAATGCGCGCGCGGTCGAGGTCGATCACGCTCGCGGAGAGGCGCCCCGCGCGCGAGACCAGCAACAGGTTGGACGCGTTCAGATCGGCGTGACGGGCGCCGAGGTCGTGGAATGCGCGCACCGCCGCGGCGCAGGCGAAGAGCGCGGCTGCGCGCGCATCCGCGCCCTGCGCCTCCCGAAGCGCCGCGAACAAGTCGACGCCCGGTATGCGCACGGTGCCGATCGCGCACTCCCAGAGCGGCCCCGCGAGCCGCCGCGCGAGGGCGAGCGCCGGCTGCGGCACGAGCCGGTCGTCGCGACTCGCGAGCTCGCTTGTTACGGAGAGCTCGCGCAGCACGCGTCCGGGCCCGAGGTACGCCCGGCCGAGCAGCGGCGCGAGCAAGCCGCCGTGACGCAGGCGTCGCACCACGATCTCGGGCCCAGCGCCGGGCCACGCGAGCAGCGCTGCCGGCGCGCGGCCGCCGCCGATCGCGCTGCCCGCCGCGAATGCGCGCGCGATGCCGTCCTGCGCGAACAGCCCGAGCGGGCGCGCGCCCGAGGCGAGATCCGCGCGCACGTGGCTTAGCGCGCCGTCTCCGTGCTCGCGCACGAAGCGGGGCGGCGGCGTCTCGGTGGGCATCACGCCTCGGCGTTCCGCGCCCGCACGAGCAGCCCCAGCGCGAGCGCGCCGAACGCCACGTTCGGCAGC
>JANNKN010000302.1:0-8739 GCA_031396315.1 Deltaproteobacteria bacterium | reverse complement strand
GCGGAACGCTTCCTCCGCGACGGCTCTGCGCGCCCACGGCATCGCGAGGCGGCCGCGCTTCTCCCGCGCAGGGTCGTCCCAGAACCAGTTGCGTGCGGCGAGCACCGCTTCGTACAGCGAGTGCGCCTCGGCGCCAGCACGTGCGGCGAACGCGTCGCACAGCTCCGCCCACAAGTGCTCATCGCCCGCGCTCTCGCGCACGATCGTGTCGTCCATGTCGAAGAGCAGCGCGCGCGGCAGCTTCGTCATGGCTGGGTCCCCGCCCAAGCGACCGGCGCGCGCCAACTCGCGAAGCGATCGAGCAACCGCGCCGCAGCGGTGTCGACTTGCGTCAGCGCGCGGTGCTCGGGCGAGAGGAATTCTTCGGCGACGGCGCGGTCGAGCATCGCGAGCAGCGGGCTCCAATAATCATTCACGTTCACGAGTCCGCACGGCTTCGCGAACAGCCCGAGCTGCGTCCAAGTGAGCACCTCGGTGATCTCGTCGAGGGTGCCCATGCCGCCGGGCAGCGCGATGAACGCGTCGGCCAGCTCCATCATCTTGCCTTTGCGCTCGAACATGTCGCGCACGACGATGCGCTGGCTGAGGTGCGCGTGCGCGACCTCGCGATCGACCAGCGAAGCGGGAATCACACCGATCACCTCAGCGCCGCCCGCGAGTGCGGCGTCGGTGACGACGCCCATCAACCCGAGCGCGCCGCCGCCCGTAACGAGCCCAAGCCCGCGCGCCGCGACCAACGCGCCGAATGCGCGCGCCGTCTCGGCGTAGGCCGGGCTCGCGCCTGCGCGCGCACCGCAGAACACGCAGATGCGCTTCACGACAGCTCTCCGATGAAGCGCGCGACGCCGTCGGCGAGCGATGCGATCACCTCTGGATCGCTGCGCCCGGACTTCTTGCGGACGTGAAAAGCGTGATCGGCGTCGTCCTCGAGCTGGAGCCGCGCGCGCGCGCCGAGCCCCGCCAGCACGGGGCGCAGCAGCGAGAGATCCGCGAGCGCGTCGCGCGTGCCCTGCGCGAACAGCATCGGCTGCGGAGCCTCGCGCAAGTGTGCGGCGCGCTCGATGCCGGGTTCTCCGGCCGGGTGCAGCGGAAAGCCGAGGAACACGAGGCCACGCGCTGCGGCGAGCGCGCCCTGCGCCGCGACCTGAGAGCTCATGCGCCCTCCGAGCGACTTGCCGCCGGCGAAGAGCGGAAGCCCGCTGGCCGCGCGCTCGGCCGCGCCGAACGCGGCGCGCACGGCGTCGTGCAGCACCGGCGCCGGATCGAGGCGCCGCTCACCGCGCTGCATCCACGGGAACTGGAAGCGCAGTGTCGCGACGCCGTGCGCTGCGAGCGCCTCGGTGATCGCCTGCATGAACGCGTGCCGCATGCCCGCTCCCGCGCCGTGCGCCAGTAACAAGTATGCGCGCGCGTCGGCGGGGCGTAGCTCGGTCGCGTCGAGCTCGCCGCCGCTCGCGGCGATGCGCAGCTCGCGCTTAGCGGCGGCGCTCACGAGCAGCGGTGCGGCGGCGGCGCAGCGCGGCGCCCAGCGCGAACGCGGCGGCGGCGGCGATGAGCGCAGGCACCGCGTGCTCGGCCTCGAGACCGTGAAGCCAGCTCGCGGCCTGCGTACCGCCGTGGCCCGGGTGCGCGAGCGCTGCGCTCGCCTGCAAGACACACGCAACACCGAGAAACCGCATGGTCATCTGCGCCTCCGACCCGAGTTGCCGGCGCTTGCGCCGGAGTTCGCACTCTACACGAGCGCAGCGCAACCGCCGTCACGCCCTCGCGTTGAACGAGTCATCAGGCCCGCCGACGCAGAGCGGGCCCAACCCGAGAGAAGGAGCCCCCCATGAAGACCGTGAAACTCGCTGCTCTGGCCCTCGCCAGCTGCTTCCTGCTCAGTGCCGCCCCGATCGCCGCTCACGCCGACGCGGGTGACGTCATCGAGCGCAAGCTCGACCGCAAGGGCGACCGCATCGACCGGCGTCTCGACCGCCGCGCCGCAGTCGCAGACGCGAATGGCCATGAGCGACGCGCCGAGCACCTCGACCGCAAGGGCGATCGCATCGACCGCCGGCTCGACCACAAGGGCCACCGCATCGAGCGCCGCCTCGAGCGCCGCGGCCGCTGAGCCGCCGCTCGGCGCTGGTAGTAGCGCCGCGCACAGATCCGTTCTTCCCACACGCCCTGGCTGGAGAAGGTCTCCGCCGGGGCGTCGTGGCGCTCAGGCACCGAAGCCGTCGCGCTCGGCGACGTAATAGACCTGCGGCAGACCATCCACAGTCTCGTGCCGATCGAAGCGCATGCCGAGGCGCTGCATCACGCGCTGCGAGGCCTTGTTCTCGCGGTCGGTACCGGCCCAGATGCGCGTTTGCCCGATGGCAAAGGCGCGCGACATCACCGCGCGCGCCGCTTCGACGGCGAAGCCTCGGCCCCAGTGTCCCGGCAGGAAGCCGTAGATCAGCTCGAACTCGCCGCTCTTCATCGGGCGCGCGCCCGCGAAGCCGATCGTCTCGATCGGTTCGCGCGCTCGCTCGGAGACGCACCAGATGCCGAGGCCGTGCGCGCGGAACGAGGCTTCGCTCGCCGCGATCACCTCGTCGACCATCGCGAGCGAGACGAGCACCGAGTCCCACAGGTACCGCCGCACGTAAGGGTCGCGGAAGATCGCGTGGAGGCGCGCGCGGTCCGAAGGCGCAACAGGGCGGAGCGCCAGGCGAGCGGTCGAGAGCCCTTGCATCGGCCGATGATGCTGGAGCTCTCGCGCCCGCGCATTTCATCGCGCGCACGCTGTGGCCGATACGGCGCGCATGCTCGAAGCGCTCCTCGTGCTCGCGTTCATCGCCGCGATCGGCGCTGGCGCGCTCGCGTGGAGCCTGTTCGCGACGGAGGCGATCCTGCTCGCGGGGCTTTGGCTCGTGGCCATCGGCTTCGCGCTCGGGATCCCCACCGGCTTCTGGTACCACGTCGAGCTGCGCCGCGTGCTGATCGCGGCAGGCGAGCTGCCTGCGCGTTGGTGGCTGCACCCGATGCGCCTGCACGGCGCGATTCCGCACGAGCGCTGGTGGCGCGTGATGAGCTGGTGCTATGCCGGCGCGCTCGGCTGGGTGATCTCGTTCGGCGGCTGCTGTGTGTTCGCGCTCGGCGCCGCGAAGCTGCTGCTCGCAAGCTGAGCGCGGCGCTCGGGCGGGCTCAGTCCTTCGCCGCGAGCTCGCGCACAAGCCGGCGCAGGAACTCGAGGCCGTCGTAGAACTGCGCGACGCCGATGCGCTCGTCGCGGCCGTGGGCGCGGTAGTCGTCGATGTCGTCGAACAGGCCCGAGACTCCGTAGGCGGGAATGCCTGCGAGTCGGAAGTAGGTCGAGTCGGTCGCGCCGGTGCCCATGATCGGGATCACGGGCACGCCGGGCCATAATGACTCGGCGACGCGCGTCACGGCGGCGAGGAACTTCGCGTCGATGCGCGCTGGCGACGAGCTCTCGCGCTCACGCCGCGCGACGACCTCGACGCTCGGGTCGGCGACGGCCGCGACCAGCGCGCTCTCCACGTCGGCCTGCAGATGCCCCGGCAACGCCCGGCAATTGATCAGCGCGCGCGCCTCTTGCGGCAGCGCGTTCGGCGCGTGGCCGCCGGAGATCTGAGTGACCGTGCAGGTCGTGCGGAGCGTCGCGTTGTAGACGGGCGACTCGGAGAGCCGCGCAGCGGCGCGCGCGTCCTTCGGATTGCGTGCGAGCGCGGCCATCGGCTTCGCGGTCGGGCCCGTCTCGACGCGCGCCAGGCGCTCGAAGTAAGCGCGCGTCACCTCGTTCAACGCGACGGGGAACGCGAGCTGCGAGACGCGCGCGAGCGCAGCGGCGAGCCGGAAGATCGCGTTGCCGGACGTCGGGCGCGAGCTATGGCCGCCGTTGTCGCGCACGACGAGCTCGAAGTTCATGCTCGTCTTCTCTGCGGCTTGCAGCGCCACGTAGAGCGGCTTGCCGTCGCGGAGCGCGGCGTGGCCGCCTTCGTTGATCACGAGCCCCGCGTCGACGAGCTCGCGCCGCTCGGCGACGAGCCAGCGCGCGCCGTTCTCGCCGCCGCCCTCCTCGTCGGCGGTGAGCGCGAGAATCAGATCGCGCTGCAGCGGCTCTTTCTCGCGCGCGAGCTCGATCGCGAGTGCGACGAAGATTGCCGCCATCGCCTTGTCGTCGATCGCGCCGCGCGCGTAGAAGAAGCCGTCCCGCTCGGTGAGCGTAAACGGATCGACGCTCCAGTCCGAGCGCTTTGCCTCGACCACGTCGAGGTGCGCCAGCAATAACAGCGGTTTCTGCTTCGGCGTGCCGCGCGCGCGCAGCCGCGCGACGAGGTTGCCCTTGCGCTCGGGCCCGAGCACGCGCACGTCCTGCTCGCGAAAGCCCGCAGCGCGCAGCCGCTTCGCCATCGACTCGGCCGCGCGCGTCGTCGAGCCTGACGCGTGCGTCGTGTCGATCTCGATCAACTCTTCGTAGATTTCGCGCGCAAGGCGCTCGCGCGCGCTCAGCTCCTTGGCGTGCGCAGGCGCGCTCGCGGCGAGCAGCGCGAGGCTGGCACACAGCGCGAGTGCGGCCCTCACTTCGCGAGCTTCCCGCCTGCGGCCATCCAGCGCTTCATCACCTCTTCCCCTTCCTTCGGGTTGTAGAGATCCTCTTGGAGGCTCCACAGTCCGCCGCCCGCGTACTCGAGAATCGTCACGCAGCCGAAGCGGTAGACCTCGCTGCCGCCTTTCGGGTCAGGCATCACCTGCCACGGGTAGTAGACGACGCGGTTGCCATCGATCGCGTGCCACGCGACCGGAAAGGTCATCATCGGCACGGGCTTCATCACCTTCACGATGGTCGCGCGAATCGCCTCGCGGCCGCGAAACGTGCCGAGGTGATGCTCGATCCAGACGCCGTCCACGCTGTGCAAGTCCGCCCACGCGTTCCAGTCGCCGGAGTCGCCGACGGCGACGAAGCGGTGGTAGGCGGCTTCGACTTCGCTGCGGGGGAAAATGGACATCGGGGCTCCTCTCTGAGTGCATCGAACCGTGCCATCATGCCACTTCTCAACCGGAGTGAAGCGATGAAGCTCGAGACTCTGATCGTCGAACGCAGCGAGGATGGCATCGTCACCGTCACGCTGAACCGGCCCGAGAAGAAGAACGCGATCAACGGTCCGATGTGGAACGAGCTGCACGCCGTCTTCCGCGAAGTCTCGGACAGCGCGACGGATCGCGTGATGGTGCTGACCGGCGCGGGCGACGCGTTCTGCGGGGGCGCCGACCTGACGGCGGGCGGCAATGATCCGCGCCATCAGATCGACAAGATGCATCACTTCGGCGGCGTCGGGCTCGCGCTGCACGAGATCCCGAAGCCGTGCATCGCGAAGGTGAACGGCGTCGCGGTCGGAGCCGGGCTCAACATCGCGCTCGGCTGCGACCTGATCGTTGCGGGCGAGAGCGCGCGCTTCTCGGAGATCTTCGCGCAGCGCGGGCTCTCGATCGATCTCGGCGGCTCGTGGCTCTTGCCGCGACTTGTTGGGCTGCACAAGGCGAAAGAGCTCGCGCTGCTCGCGGACATCATCTCCGCGCGCGAGGCGGAGCGCATCGGCATCGTGAATCGCGTCGTGCCCGACGCGGAGCTCGACAAGTTCGTCGGCGAGTGGGCAGCGAAGCTCGCAGCCGGCCCGCCGATCGCGCTGCAGATGACGAAGCGCATGCTCACCTCGGGCCTCGCGATGAGCATGAGCGAGGCGCTGCACTGGGAGGCGATGGCGCAGACCGTGACGGGCGGCACCGAAGACACGCGCGAGGCGATGAAGGCCTTCGTCGAGACGCGCACGCCCGTGTTCAAGGGGCGCTAATGCCGAAGCGGCGCGCGAAGGGGCGGGGCAAAGCGAAGCCGAAGGCGCAAGCGAAGCGCGCGACGCAAACTAAAGCGCGCCCGAAGCCTTCCGCCGCCGCCGGCGTCGCGATCGAACGCGGCTCGGGAAGCCGCAAGCGGGCCAGCGGCGCCAAGCGCCGCAGCCCGCGCGCAGTGAGCCGAAGGCGAACGAAGCCCAAACAAACCGGACCGCTCGCGGGAGTTCGCGTCGTCGAGCTCGGCATGTTCGTCGCGGGGCCGGCCGCGTCGTGCGTGCTCGGCGATTGGGGCGCGGACGTCGTCAAGGTCGAGAACCCCGCCGGCGGCGATCCGGCGCGCGCGCTCGCGTCGCTCGGGCTCTCGGACAAAGACATCAACTTCGGCATGGAGAACTACAACCGCGGCAAGCGCAGCGTCGCGCTCGACGTGCAGAAACCTGCGGGCCGCGCGGCGTTGCTGCGGATCCTGGGCGATGCCGACGTGTTCGTCTCGAACTGGCGCCCCGACGCGCTAGAGCGCGCGCGGCTCGATTACGCGTCGCTCGCGCCCGAGCTCCCGCGGCTCGTCTACGCGCAGGCGAACGGCTACGGCCCGCGCGGCTCGATGCGCGACACGGCAGCGTTCGACTTCGCCGCTTATTGGGCGCGCACGGGTGCGCAGATGTCGCTCGGCGAGCCGAACGAGCCGCCGCCCGTGCAGCGCCCCGCGATGGGCGATTCGCAGGTGGGCCTCGGCCTCGCAGGCGCGGTCTCCGCCGCCCTCTTCCAGCGCGAGCGCACGGGCCGCGGCGAGCACGTGCACATCTCGCTCTATCAGGCGGGCATGTGGATGATGAGCTTCGACCTCTCCGCCGCCCTAATTCATGGCGGCGGCTATCGGAGGCAGGGCCGCCAGGTGCCGAACCCGCTCTGGAACAGCTACCGGTCGCAAGACGGGCGCTGGTTCGAGCTCGTGATGCTGCAAGCGGATCGTTATTGGACGCAGTTCCTGCGCGCGATCGACAAGCCGGAATGGCACGAGGATCCGCGCTGGCGCTCGATCGGCCCGCGCAGCAAGAACGCGGCTTCGCTGATCGAGGCGCTCGAAGCGCACTTCGCGACGCGCAGCTTCGACGCGTGGCGCGCGGCCTTCGACAACGAGCAGCTGATCTGGGCGCCGATTCAGTCGATCGCGGAATCCGCCGCGGACCCGCTCGCGCGCGAGGTCGGCGTGTTCGCGAGCGTGCCGCATCGCTCGGGCCGCGACATCGAGGTCGTGCGCAGCCCCGTCGAGTTCGCGCGCGCGCCACACGAAGTGCGCAGCGCGGCACCCGAGCTCGGCGAGCACACCGAGGAAGTGCTGCTCGAGCGCGGCTTCACGTGGGAAGAGATCACGGCGCTGCGCGAGCAGGGCGCGTTCGGCTGAGCTCGAGCCCCGTCTCGCGCAGGGTGATGCTGAGCCGCCCGGGCGGCAGACCGAGGCCGCTGGGCGCCGTGCCTTCGTGCACCTTCGGCACGCCGTGATAGATGCGGCGGTTCGGGCCGCCGAACACGAGCAGGTCGCCGCTCGCGAGCGGCGCGTCGCAGAACGGCGCGCTGCGGCGCAGGGCTCCGGCCATGCGGAATATGCAGGTGTCGCCGAGGCTGAGGGTCACGACCGGTGCATCCGACGGCTCCTCCGCGTCTTGGTGCAAGCCGAGCCGCGCGCCGGGCGCATACAGATTCACGATCGCAGCGTCGGGCGCGTAGGCGTGCGCTTCGCGGCTCGCAGCGCCGTACGCCGCCGCGACCGCCGCGCACCCCAGCTCGAAGAGCGAGCGTGGCAGGGCCTTCACCGGCGCGCCGTCGGTGTCGTCCGCCGTTCTCGAGTAAGCGTACGGCAACCAGTGCCAGCCGAGGCACACCGACTGCACACTCATTAGGTGACCGGTGGGAACGCGCGGATGGCGCAGGCCCGCAGGCGGCGCGGCCCAGTGCCGGAAGTCGTCGGCCAGCTCGCGTTGCGCCGCGGCATCCAGCCAGCCCTTCACATGCACGACGCCCGGGAGCAGCTGCCGGTGTTCGCGATCGGCCTGTGGCTCCGCGAGCAGCGCGAGCTGGCCCGGCGCGGGCGCCGCGGCGGGCGGCAGCGCGGTCGGCACGCCGCCGAGGCGGCTGCTCCCGAGCCGCCATCGACCGTGCGATTTCATCTCGGTCATGCTCTTTCAACGCTCGGCGGCGCGGTTTCGTGAAGTGGAAAAGCGACCTCACGAAACATCGCGCCGGCCCGTTCTTGGAGAGTGATGAGGCAACCGTTCGAAGAGATCGTCGCCGAGCACGGCAGCGCGGTGATGCGCGTGTGCCGTGCGCTGCTGGGCGCGTTCGATGCGCAGGACGCTTGGTCGGAGACGTTCATGGCTGCGCTGAAGGCGTATCCGAGGTTGCGGGCGGACAGCAACGTCCGCGGATGGCTAGTCACGATCGCGCAGCGCAAGGCGATCGATCAGCTGCGCGCGGCCGCGCGAGCACCAATGGCGAGCGCGGAGCTGCCCGAGCACGCAGCGGCGAGCCAAGGTGCGGACAGGCGCAACAAGAAACGGGTGAGCGGGATGGACCTTTTTCAATCGCTTGCCGTCACGATCGGTGGGCTCGCACTTGCGGTGGCGCTTCTCAACTGGCTGTTTGGCCCCGCGATCCTACTTCGTGGTTACAACGCTCTTCGAGAGCGCAGGCGTAGGCGAGCTGAAGAAGACCGGCAGATTTGGGCTTATCTACAGCACTCCGCGACGTTCTTGGAGGGGCTGCCGCACTTCACCTCGCATACCTGGGGGTACGGGCCAAGCCTGCCGAATTACAGCGCTGGAGGAAGTTTTCCGTCGGAAACGCCACTTCTAGAGCAGAACATGCCGGCTGTAATACCCGTGGTGAGATCAGCCCTGTCGT
>JANNKN010000269.1:0-4561 GCA_031396315.1 Deltaproteobacteria bacterium | reverse complement strand
GGCGATCCGGTCCGCGGGCGTCACCGCCTCGATGAACACTTCCTCGCCGAGGGAGGTCGCGTAGCGCGTCTCGCGCAGCGTGAGCGCGCCGCCATCGGATGCGCCGCCGCGCACTTCGCGAGCGCGGATCTCGGCGAGCGGCGTGCCGCGCTCGCGCAGCAGCGCTTCGGCCGCCTCGCGCAGGTTCGTCTCGCGGCTGCCCGTCACGATGTCTTGCGAAGGAATGTCGCGAATCACGCGCGACGCGCGGCACCAGCGCGGGATCGCGGCGAGGCAATCCGCGACGAGCGGCAGGAGCTCTTCGCGCGCGTAGGCCCGCCACTCGCCGCGAGCGTGATGCTGAACCAGCTCGGCTGTCTCGACGAGGCTGCACGGGTAGAGCTTCAGTTCGTCGGGGCGGATCGCGGCGTCGTCGAAGAGCCGAGCGAAGTCGGCGCGGTCGCTCGCTGGCGTCGCACCTAACAAATTCGGCATCCAGTGCGCGTGGATCTTGAAGCCAGCCCCGCGCAGCAGCGCGATTGCGGAGCGCGTCGCCGCCACGTCGTGGCCGCGCTGGTTGGCGCTGAGGATCTCGTCGTCGAGCGACTGGATGCCGAGCTGCACCTTGGTCGCGCCCAACCGGCGCAGCCGCAGCACTTCGTCGCGCGTCACATGATCGGGGCGCGTCTCGAGCGCGAGCCCGACGCAGCGCGCACCGGCATTCTCGTTCGCTCGCTGCGCCGATTCGAGCGTCCCCCACGCGCCCCGCTCGCGCTCGGGAACGAGCTCGCCGCTCTCCCCGGCGCGTAGGTGCCCCGCGACGCTTGCGTCGTAGCCGCGCGACCCGAGCGCGAGCCCTGAGAAGTCGGGCGCGAACTCGACCACCTCGCCGCGTCGGTCCACGCCCGCGCCGAAGTCGTTCAGCGCTTCGAAGAGCCGCGTCGCGAACCAGACCTGATAGTTCTCGGGATAGAACGACCACGTGCCACCGAGCACGATCAACTCGACCTTCGCGGTCGAGTGCCCCATCGCATGGAATGCAGCGAGCCGGTTCCAGGCTTGCAGATATGGATCGAAGCGATTCGCTTGGGCGCGCTGGCAGCCGGGTTCGTTCGCGAGGTAGCTCTTCGGCATGCGCACGTCGCTCGGGCAGAACACGCACCGCCCGGGGCACGGAAACGGCTTCGTGAGAACTGCCACCGGGGCAACGCCCGAGAGTGTGCGCGTCGGCGTCGTGCGCAGCCGTTCGGTGAACGCTGCTTCGGCCATGGGCCACTCGGCCGCGCTCGCACGGAACGCGGCGAGCACTTCGCGCTTCGTGTAGAAGCCGCGGCCGTCCTTCGGGTGGCGGCGCAGGATGCGATCGAGCGCGCGCGGGTTGAACGGCTCGCACGCGATGGCCTCGGCGATGATCGCGCGCAGATCGTTCGCTGCGACCGCTGTCGTGGATATGCTGGCGCCGCTCATGACTCCCGAGACCGCGCGGACGCTCGCCCGCATCAACGAGCGATTCTATCGGAGACACGCGCGACTCTTCGCGTCGAAGCGCGATCGCCCGTGGCCCGGCATGCGCCGCGTGCTGAACGAGCTGCCTGCGCCGCCGCAGCGCGTACTCGATGTCGGCTGCGGGCACGGCCGGTTCGCGCAGCTCCTCCGCGAGCGCGGATTGGCAACGAGTTATTGCGGTGTCGACGCGTCCGCCGAGCTGCTCGCGCTCGCGCGCGATCGCAACGACCTGGTCGCCGGAGCGACGTTCACGCGAGTCGATGTGATCGAGGACGCGCGCGCCGTCCCCGCTGGCCCATTCGAGCTGATCGGCATGTTCGGCGTGATCCACCACGTTCCGGGCGAGCTCGCGCGCGTCGAGCTCCTGCGTGCGCTCAGCGCGCGCCTCGCGCCGAGCGGAACCCTCGCAGTCGCATTCTGGCGGACCACGGCCGACGAGGATCCCGCGAAGCGCGTGCCCTGGGAAAGCGTCGCGCTCGACGCGAGCGATCTCGAGCCCGGCGACCGGCTGCTGCGCTTCGATACCGACCCGAGCGTTTTCCGCTTCGCGCACTTCGCCGACGAATCCGAGCTCGAGCGCCTCGCGAGCGCAATCGACCTCCCGCTCCGTGCGCGCTTCGACTCGGACGGATCGGGCGGCGTCGCGAACGCGTACTTGTTGTGGAGCCGCGCGTGAGCGAGCCCGTGCGCCGTCAGGTCGCGGGGCCAGCCGAGCTCACCGCCGCGCTCGATGCAGGCGAGCCCGTGCGCCTCGTCTTACACGCGATCGAGCCGCAGGATCCGGCCGTGCGGAGTGTGCTCGAGCGCGCGCGCGCCGCGGGGATTGCAGTGCGCGAGGCGAGTGCACGGGCACTTTGGCGCCTCGGCAAATGCACGCCGGCGCCTGAGGTGATGGCGGTGATCGGCCCCGATCCCGGGGCGCTCCCGGATGACTCGCTCCGGGGCGGCGGCGTCGCGTGGCTGCTCACCGGCATCGCGTATCCGGGCAACACGGGCTTTGCGATTCGCCTCGCCGAGGTATCCGGCGCTGCGTGCGTGTTCGTCGATTCGAGCTTCGCACACGAAGCCAAGCGCGAGGCGCTGCGCGCTTCGATGCGCGCGGACCGCTTCTTCCCCGTGCACTGGGAACCCGCGCTCGGCGCGGTCGAGCGTGCGAAACGTGCGGGCCGCCGCGTGCTCGCGATCGAAGACGTCGGAACCGATGCGCCCTGGGAAGTCGATCTCACGGGGTCTGTAATGCTCGTCGTCGGCGGCGAGCGTGACGGGATTCCGCGCGAGGTGCTGGCCGCGTGCGACGGCGCCGTGCGCATTCCCATGCGCGGCTTCATTCCGTCGTACAATTTGCAGGCCGCAATGGCGATGGTCGCCGGCGAGCGCATGCGCCAGCTCGGCGCGACGGATCGCCCGCGCCGCTGATTAGGCCGCGGCCGCTGGAGCGGGTTCGTCCGGCACCTCACCCACCATCACGCCGCCGAGCAGCAGCAACCCGCCGAGCCATTGCGATGCGCTCAGCAGCTCGGCGCCGAGCGCGACCGACAGCAAGGCCGCAAACAGCGACTCGAGCGAGAAGATCAAGCCGGCGCGAGTCGGGGAGGTGTGGCGCTGGCCCCAAGTTTGGCCGAGGAAGCCGGCTGCGGAGCAAATCACGCCGAGATAGGCGAGCGCCGCGAGCGATCCGCGGGAGAACTCGAGCGGCTCGGCCTCGAGCGCAAACGCGAGCGGGAGCGAAAGGCCGGTGACCACCGCCATCTGCGCGAACGAGAGCGCCGCGGGCGGCATCTCCCGCGCCCAGCGCTCGAGCGCGATCATGTGCGCCGCGAACGCGAGCGCGGAGAAGAGCGTGAGTGCGTCGCCGAGATTTGCGCCGCTCCCGCGCGGGTCGGTCAGCAGCACGAGGCCGACGACGGCCGCGAGCACGGCGGTGATCACGCGCTTCCGCAGCGCGCGCTTCAGGATCACGCGCGCGAGCAGCGGGACCATCGCCACGTAGGTGGCCGTGATGAAACCCGAGCGCGCGGGCGTCGTGAACTGGAGCCCGGTGATTTGGAAGGCGAAGGCTGCCCATAACAAGGCGCCGATCCACCACGCAGTGCGCCAATGCGAGCGGCCCTTTGCATCGCGCCCGAGCGCGAACGCGGCACCGCGAAAAACGAGCCCGAGCACCGCGGTTGCGAGCGCGAAGCGGAGTGCGATCAGCGTGAATGGTGGGTAGGTGGCGAGCGTGTCCTTCACTACGACGAACGAGCCGCCCCACACGACCGTGATGCCGAGCAGCACCAGCTCCGCACGCAGCCGCGACGTCATGAAACTCCTCCGAGGGCGGCGCAGCATAAGCGCAAGCGCGCCGCTTGGTGAGGCGCGGAGCGCGGCGCCCGCTGCGGCGGCGGCGCCTCGCATTCGACCTCTGCCCGTCTATCCTGCCCGCCCCGATGCCTGCTTCCGCGCAATCTCGTTTCGACCGCGATACCCACGTCACGCAATCCGCGCCCGGCGTCTACGACGCGAACGTCGACCGCGGCTGGTGGGTCGCGCGCGGGCCGAACGGGGGATTCATCGCGGCGCTGTTCGTGCGGGCGATGGAACAGGCCGCGGCGGACCCGGCCCGCCAGCTCCGCTCGCTCACGATCCATTATGTGCGCCCGCCGGCCGAAGGGCCGGCGCGCATCGAGACGCGCGTCGAACGCGTCGGCCGCTCGCTCACCACGCTCAGCGCGCGGCTGCTCCAAGGCGATTCGCTGCAGGCGCTCGCGCTCGCCGCGTTCTCGAAGCCGCGCGAGGCGGCTTCCTTCCACCACGCCGTAATGCCCGAAGTCGCGCCGCCGGAGGCGACTCCGCCGCGCACCGACCCGAAGGTGCCGATCCACGAACGCTACGAGCAACGCTCGGCGATCGGCCCACGCTTGTTCGAGGGCGCCCGCGGCCGCGAAGCCGCTACGGGCGGATGGATACGGCTCGCCGAGGGCGCGCGACCGCTCGATGCAGCGCTGCTCGTCGCCTTCGCAGACGCTTGGCCACCCGCAGTGTTCGCCTCGAGCGAGCTGCCGATGGCGGTCGGCGGCGTACCCACGGTGGATCT
>JANNKN010000264.1:0-10508 GCA_031396315.1 Deltaproteobacteria bacterium | reverse complement strand
ACGGCCTGCGCGCGCGCATGCAGGTCGTGATCCTGAGCGACACGTTCAACCAGTTCGCCCAGCCGCTCATGAAGCAGCTCGGCTGGCCGACGCTGTTCTGCCACGACCTAGTCACCAACGCTGCCGGTCAGATCATCGACTACCGCCTGCGCCAGCCCGACGCGAAGCGCCAAGCCGTGCTCGCGCTGCGCGGCCTGAAGTTTCAGACGATCGCGGCGGGAGATTCCTACAACGACACGCGCATGCTCGGTGAAGCCGATCACGGCGTACTGTTCTGCCCGCCGGAGAATGTGATCCGCGAGTTTCCGCAGTTCCCGGTCACTCGAAGCTATGACGAATTGCGCGCCGCATTCGAGCGCGCGGAGGCCAAGCTGAAATGACGAAGCCGATCGCTCGAAAATGGGTTGCTGGGTTCGCCCTGCTCGCACTCTCGACGTTCGCCGCGTGCGGCGGCGGCGAGGAGGCGAAGCCTGCCGAGACGACGACACCCGCGGCGGCGGAAGAGCCGGCACCGATGCCCGAGCCGACGCCGGCCGAGCTGCCGATGGAGACCCCGGCGCCGGATGCTGCAGCCGCAGTGAATGGCGCGCCGTTCGCGTGCATCGCCGGCAATGCCGAAGCGGGCAAAGTGAAATACGCGCAGCTCTGCGCGACCTGTCACGGGGCGGCGGGCGCTGGGGACGGCGTCGCGTCCGCGGGCCTCTTGCCGAAGCCCGCGCACCACAACGACGGCAGCTACATGAACGCGCTCAGCAACGAGCACCTGGTGAAAGTGATTGCGGAAGGCGGTGCCGCGGTCGGCAAGTCGCCGATGATGGCGCCCTGGGGCGCCGCGCTCGGGACGCAGGGCGCGCTCGACGTCGCCGCATTCGTGCGCACGCTGGCGGATCCGCCGTACGCGTGTCCGTGAGAGCACAGTGTTGGAGAGCTTCGCGTCCTGTTAGCGCGCCGCGAAGCTCCGCCCGCAATCCCGCACGCGATCCACTTTGAACATACGCAGGCCCGCGGGCTGATACGTCAGCACGATCGCACGGCGCGGCGCGGCGCTCGCGTTCGGTTCGGAGCCGTGCACGGTGTGCGGGCTGAAGAACACCGCGCTGCCGGCGGGGAGGATCGCGGGCACCTGCGCGCTCGCATCGAACGCGCTCGGGTGCGTGAAGAGCGGGCCGAGGCGTCCCTCACCTGGGCGCCCCGGCAGGATGCCGCGCGCGTGCGAGCCGCGAATCACGCGGAAGCAGCCATTGCCCTCGTGCGCGTCGTCGAGCGTGATCATCACGTTCGGGAGCTGGTCGAGGTGTTGGCAAAAGTGGGCCCAATAAGGCGAATCCTGATGCCAGGAGAAGCGCGAGCCTTCGCGCGGGCGTTTCAAGTTCAGTTTATCGGTGAAGAGCGCGACCTCGTCTGCACCCACGAGCCCGCGCATCGGCGCGACGAGCCGCGCGTCGTCGAGCAGCGCCTCGAAGCGCGGGTGCAGCGCGCAGAACGGCTCGATCACGCGCACCGTGCGCGAGCCCGGCGCGTGCTCGAGCTGCACCGTCGTCGCAACCTCGCCGATCTTCGCATCGGCATACTCGTTGCCGTCGATCCCATAACAGGTGGCCCCGGGCAGCGCGGCTTCGGCTCTGCGCACCACCTGCTCCGCCACCTCGCACAACTCCGCGACTTCTGCGCGCGAGAACACGGCACTGCGCATGATGAAGCCATCGCGCGCGTAGGCGCTGCGTTCGTCTGCGCTGAGTGCGTGCTCCACGGGATCCCCTGCGATTGCGAGCGAGGCAGTCTCCGCAACCGACGCACGCGCCGCCAGCGAGAGCCCGATTGGGCAACGCGGCGCGCAGCGAGCCCCAGGCGAGCGAAGCCAGTTTTACTCAACTTTCACAGGCTCCCCGCTGCGCAAGTCGAAGCACTGCATACGCTTCGTTCACCTCGAGGAGGACCGAACCGATGGAATCGACCCCGACCACGACTGGCATTCCGCGCGGCGCGAAAGCCGAGCAGAAGCAAGCGTTTACCAAGGCGGACGGTTGGCTGACGCGCACCTCGATCATCTCGCGCACCGTTTATTGGGGAATTCACGCCTCCTGCTTGCTCGCGTTCTGGGTCGGCGCGCCAGCGGAGGCCGTCGCGCTCTGCGCCGCCACTTACGCGATCCGCGTGTTCGGCATCACCGGCGCTTACCACCGCTACTTCGCGCACAAGACGTACAAGACGAGCCGCGCCTTCCAGTTCGTGCTCGCATGGATCGCCTGCTCCGCGACGCAGAAGGGCCCCCTCTGGTGGGCCGGCACGCACCGCCGTCATCACCGCTACTCGGATCAGCCCGGCGATCCGCACTCGCCGAAGGAAGGCGTCTACTACTCGCACCAGGGCTGGGTCTTCGACAAGCGCTGGCAGGGCACGCCGATCGAGGGCATCCGCGACTTCGCGGGCTTCCCCGAGCTGGTGTGGCTCAACAACAACCACTGGGTTCCGCCGCTCGTGCTCGCCGTCGCTTGTTACTTGATCGGCGGCTTCCCGGGCCTGCTCTGGGGCTTCGCGATCTCGACGACGCTGCTCTGGCACGGCACTTATTCGATCAACTCGCTCGCACACTTGTGGGGCTCGCGCCGCTATGAGACGAACGACACCAGCCGCAACAACCTGTTTCTCGCGCTGATCACGTTCGGCGAGGGCTGGCACAACAACCACCACTACTACATGGCCTCCGTGCGGCAGGGCTTCTTCTGGTACGAGATCGACATCACGTACTACATCCTGCGTACCTTCCAGGCGCTCGGCTTGGTGTGGGACCTGAAGATCCCCAGCAAGGAGATCCGCGAGGGCGGCGCGCTGCGCATCAAACAGGCGGCGTGAGCTCGGCCTGAGCTATGGGTGACGGCATCCTTCGGAGGAATGCTCATGCGCCCCCTGTTCCCGCTGATCCTCGCCAGTCTTCTGATCGCATCAGCTAGCGCTGCCGACCCGCCGGTGACCGAGTTGCCCGACGTGAGTGCCGCCGCGCCGGCACGCCCGGAGGCTCCGCCACCGACGGCGACGCCCGAGCCCGAAAAGCGTATCCCGCTCGAGAGCTCCGCCGGCTTCGAGCCCCGCGCGGCGCATGGCGAGTACTGAGCGAGCCCTCAGCTCGCGCCGACCTCGCGCCAGAACGCTGCGCAGTCGACCACGCTTGCGGTCGTGCGCGCGCGCTCGGCGGCGAAACCCAACAAGTGGCCCTCTAGCGCGCTCTCGCCCGCGCCGCGCATGCGCGCGACGTCGCCGCTGCTCATCACGTCCGTGAAGTGATCGAGCAAGCCGTCGTCGCCGCCGAAATGGTCGAGCGGCGAACCCGTAGTCTGATACTTCTCGAGCGCGAGCGATCCGACGCGCGACACTTCGATCGCGCCCTCGTGCAGCACGCCGCGGATCTCCCCCTTCGTTCCACTGATGCGCACCGTGCGGCGCTCCTCATTCGCAAAGCCGTGCAGCCCGAAGCTCGCGGTGATGCCGCTCGCGAACTCGACGGACACGCTTTGGTGGTCGAGCACATCGTTGTCGCAGCGGTAGATGCAGCGGCCATAACGCTCCGTGCGCAGAGCGTGCATGCGCGCCTCGCGCGTGGGATCCGGCGACACGTCGCTCCACGGCCAGTGCCGCGCGAGCTCGTCCTCCGGGCCCGCATAGAATCGCACCGCGTCGTGCGGGCACTCGGCCTGAATCGGGCAGCCGTCCGTGCAGCGCGCAGGCACGCCGGCAGGTGCGCCGCTCGCGCAATAATGACTGAGCGCGCCGCTCGACGACACGCGCGCGGGTCGCTCGCCGACGAGCCAGTTCAGCAGGTCGAGGTCGTGACACGATTTCGCCAGCAAAATGGGCGCGGTCTCGCGCGTGCTACGGAATTTTCCGCGGACGTAGGAGTGCACCATGTGCCAGCCCGCGATGTGCTCGCGCAGGTCGAGATGCACGATCCGCCCGATCGCGCCCATTGCTACCAGCTGCGCGAGCTTCGAGTAGAACGGGATGACGCGCATCGGGTGGCAGATCTGCCGCGCGCGCCCCGCCGCGCGCGCCGCGTTCACGACGCGAACGCAATCCGCCGCTTCGAGCGCGATGGGCTTTTCGAGCAGCACGTGCAGCCCGCTCGCGAGCGCGGCCAGCGCGGGCGCGACATGCAGCGCGTCACTCGTCGCGACGATCGCCGCATCCGCGCTCGGCGCTGCCGCAAGCAGCGCCTCCCAGCTCGTGTGCACTGCGCTCACGGGAATTCCGTGACGCGCGGCGACTTGCTCGCGCCGCTGCGCGTTCGGCTCCGCGAGTCCGACGATCTGCAAGCGCTCGGGGTGCTTCGCGGCATAGCGCGAGTAGGTGTCGCGACCGCGCAGGCCGGCCCCTATCAGAATTGCGCGCACAGCCATCGCTCCGCTCTCCTCCGCGCTCGTATACTGCGCCGCATGTCGAACGATCCGCAACGCGACGAAGATCTCGCCGCGCTCAGCAAGGCGCTGAAGATCGGCACCTACACGCGCCACATCTTCTTGTGCACACACGGCGATTGCGCGCCCGGCGAGCAGGCCAAGGCGTCCTGGGATTTCCTGAAGAAGCGCATGCGCCAGCTCGGCCTCGCGGACGCGGAAGGCGGCGCTTACCGCTCGCAGGCCAGCTGCCTACGCATCTGCAAGCACGGCCCGATCGCGGTCGTCTACCCGGACGGCGTCTGGTACCGCGGCTGCACGCCCGAGGTGCTCGAGCGCATTCTGCAGGAGCACGTGATCGGCGGCACGCCCGTCGCGGAGTTCGCGTTCGCTGCGAACCCGCTCGCGGCGAGCGCAAGCTAAGCGCATGCGAAGCGCACTGCTGCGTGGCCGCGATTACGGCTCCCTCGGCGTGCACGGCGCGATCGCGGAGGCGAGCGTCGCGATCGCGCTTTCGCGCGGCGGCTACGCGAAGCAGTACGCGTACGTCGACCCGAACGAAGACGCGGTCGCATTCGCGTTCGGCATTCACGGCACGCTGCTCGCGGTGGCGGACGGGCATTCGGGCTTCGAGGCCGCGGAGGTCGCACTCGAACATTTGCTCGAGCACCCAGCGCCGAATTGGACCGACGCGACAGGCCCGCCCGCGAGCGCTGCGGCGTGGCGCCGGCACGCGCTCGCCGCGCTCGCGGATGCCGCGGTGCAGATCGGCGGCGAGCGGCGCGAGGGCAGCCGCTCGCGCACGACGCTCACGCTCGCGCTCGCGCTGCCCGCTGCAGGCCAGTGTTATTACGCCGCGATCGGCGACAGCCACCTGTTCGCTGCGTACGCCGGCGAAGCCCGCGAGGTGGCACCTGCCGAGAAGTCCGGCGCGTTCCTCGGCGATCCCGCGGTCAGCGAGAAGCTCGGCGAGAATGCGCGGCTCGGGGCGTTCTCGCTGGCCGGCGTGCGCGCGCTCGTGCTCGCGAGCGACGGCCTGTCGGAAGAGGGCATCGGCCTCGCGGATCCCGCGGCGGCGGTGCACGCTGCGCGCCTCGGCGCGGCCAGCGAGCGCCCCGCGGTGCGGCCGCTCGCGTTCGCGCGTGCAATCTGCGAAGCCGCCTGCGCATCGCACCGCGCACAGCACTCGGGAGACAACATCGCGTGTGCGGTGCTCGAGCTCGCGGACGACGACGGCGCGCGTTAGGGAATCCGCGAGCGCGCTCAGGCCGCTGCGAGCAGCTCCCCTACCCGCACGCCGATCGCCTCGCTCGCAGTGAGCCCCGGCGACTCGATGCCCACGAGATTCACGAGGCCCGGCAGGCCGCGCGAGCTCTCTTCGGCGATCACGAAATCTCGAAACGCTGCGCCAGGGCCCGCGAGCTTCGGGCGAATGCCCGATTGATCCGGCGCGAGCCACTCGGCGCGGAGTGCCGGCACATAGCGGCGCGCCGCAGCTGCGAAACGCTCTCGCTTTGCCGGATCGACGGCGTACTCGATGCGCGCCACGTACTCGGCGTCGGGCCCGAAGCGCACGCGACCCCCGAGATCGAGCGTGACGTGAACGCCGAGGCCCGCGCCAGCGTGGACCGGGTAAACGAGCCCTGCAAACTTCAGCGGCGCGCCCGGCGCGAGCGCGAAGTAATCGCCCTTGCACGGATGCTGGCGGTAGCCCGCGGCATCGATGTCGATGCCCGCAAGCGCGGCGATACGGTCCGCTGCGAGACCCGCGGCGTTCACCAGCGCCCCGCATTCCGCGGCGTCGCGCTCGCCGCTCGGGCCGCGCACTGATATCCGCCACCCGCCCGAGCGCGGCGCGAGCGCGACGGCTTCGCTGCGTAACAGCAGCGCGCCGCCGCAGCGCGCGAGCTCGGCGGCGTAGGAATCACACAGCGCATGCGCATCGACGATGCCGGTGCGCGGCGACCAGAGCGCCGCGAGCGCGGTAACGCACGGCTCGCGACGTGCGACCTCGGCGCCGCCAACGAGTGCGAGCCCCGTCACGCCATTCGCCTCGCCTTGCGCAAGCAGCGCGTCGAGCACGGCGAGATCGCCGGGCTCGGTCGCCACCACCAGTTTCCCGAGCGCGCGGTGCGGAACGCCCTCGCGCCCGCAGCGTGCGTACAGCCGCGCCGCGCCTTCGACGCAGAGCTGCGCCTTGAGAGAACCGTGCGGGGCGTAGAGGCCCGCGTGAATCACCTGGCTGTTACGGCTCGAGGTCTCGCGCGCGATGCCCGCGTTGCGCTCGAGCACCAGCACGCTGCGGCCTGCGCGCGCGAGTGCCGCGCCGCAGGCGAGCCCGACTGCGCCAGCGCCGATCACGACGACGTCGGCGACGCGCGTCACCCCTTGTGCTTGAGCGCCGCGAACAGCGCCTGGCGCCGATCGGGCGCTGCCACCATCAGCACGAAGAACATGAGGATGTAGAGGTACGCGAACGCCATGCGCACCGCCGCCTCGGTGAACAACAGCTGCACGAAGAACGCGGCGGCGAGCAGCACGGCTTCGAGGCGCGAGAACGCGAGGTCGACGATCAGCATCGCGGCGAGCAGCGACTGCGCGGAGGTAAGCAGCAGCTCCTCGGTCTGGCGCGCGTCGAGCGGCAACGGGATCAGCTCACCGGACGCCCACGCGAATGCGAGCGGCAACGCACCGACCAGCAGCGTCCACTGGTTCACCTTCGACGAGATCAGCGCGCCGATGCCGACGTGCCCGCGCATTCGCCAAGCGAACAGCACGGCCACGATGAACTCGGGCGACTCCGACGCGAGCGGGGCGACCCACTGCACGAGCACGAACTCGTCGATCGGCAGGTGGTGGCCCAGCTCGACCAGGCTCTCTGCGAACGGCTCGGCCGCCATGAAGATCGCGACCGTCGCGTAGACGAGCATCGCGATCGCGACCGTACGTCGGCCATTGTTGCTCGTGCGTGCGTCGAGCCAGGCTGCGGGGCCGACCAACTCCGTCTCCTCGTGAGCGCCCCGCGCCGCCGCCCGCGCGTACATCGCGAACATCGAGAAGAGGACGACGGCGTCCATCCAGTTGAGGCCCTGGACCGAGGCCGGCAGCGGCAGCATCTGCCGAAGCGGAATCACGAACGAGTAGAGCGTCGCGTACAGCAGCCATTTCATCTCGAGCCGGTGATTGACCGGGATCTCGAGCTCGGGCTCACGGCGACGCCAGCACGAGACGAGCACCACGAGCGGCCAGCCGAAGCCGATCAGGATCCGGTTCGCGCCCGTCATGTTCGCGACCGCATAATGGGTGTACTCGGGCTCCGTCGCGGCCTTGATCGCGAAGGTGAGGTCGACCGCGTACTCCGGCAGCACCGAGACGAGCGCGAGCAGTAACAACGCGAGCGCCTGCGGAATGTCGCGCTCGCCGAGCTCCGTCGACCACGTGAGCAGAAACGCGGCGCCGACGATCGTGAGGCCCGTGAGCGGCGCGGCCACCTCGGGCACGAAATGGAAGCCGCCCATCAGGGTTTGCAACACCCACGGCAGCGGCAGCAGCAGCGCGATCGCAAGCCACACGATCGAACCCACGTTCGAAGCCTTCGGGGTCGCCTGAGAACTCATCGGATCGCCTCTCCATACGCGCGCTCGTAGTGCGCTTCGAATTCGCCCGGCGCGAGCGTCAGCGATTGCGTGCCGTGGCGCTCGACGAGCAGCGCACCGAGCACGCTGCCCATGCGCGCGCAGGTCGCGAGCGAGAGGCCGCGCGCGAGCCCGTGCGCGAACGCGGCGCGGTAGGCGTCGCCGCAGCCGGTCGGGTCGAGCACGTTACGCGCGCGCATCGGCGCTACCTCGGTCGCCGCGCGGCCACGTTCGAGGATGCGCGAGCCGCGCTCGCCGAGCGTCACGATCGCTGCGCCGACGCGCGCCACGATCTCGGCTTCGCCGAGCCCGCTGCGCTCCTGCACGAGCGACCACTCATAATCGTTCGCGAACAGCAGCGCCGCGCCGTCGATCAGCTCGATCAGCTCGTCGCGCTCGAACAAGGGCAACCCTTGCCCTGGATCGATCAGCGTGCGCTTACCCGCCTGCTTGAGAGCGCGCGCGTGCTCCTGCATCGCGCGCTTGCCATTGGGCGAGACGAACGCGAGCTCGTACGCCTCGGTCACGCGCGCCACGCTCGCCTCGTGCGCGCGATCCATCGCGCCGGGGTGAAAGCCCGTGATCTGGTTGTCGTCGAGATCGGTCGTGATGTAACAGCCCGCGCTCGATTCTCCAGCGAGGCCGACGATGTGGTCGCGCCGGATCCCATGCCGCTCGAGCCACGCCGCGTAGCTCGCGAAATCGTCGGCGCCGACCGTTGCCAGCACGATCGGCTCCTCGCCGAGCAGCTTCAAGTTGAAGGCGATGTTCGCGGCGCAGCCGCCGAAGGTGTGGCGCAGCTCGGGGACGTGAAACGAGATGTTCAGCACGTGCAGCCGATCCGGCAGGATCACGTCCTTGAAGCGCCCGCGATAGACCATGATGTGGTCGATCGCGACGGATCCCGTGCACAACACAGCCATGTGGTCAGCGGCCCCCGCGATCGGCGGCGCAAGATGGCTAGCGCGGTTCCGCGAGTCAATGGAGCGAGACGCCGCGGCTACCTAAGATGGGGACATGCGAGTCGCTGATCTCTATCGCGCAGGTGGGCCGGTCTTCTCCTTCGAGTTCTTCCCGCCGAAGACGCCCGCCGGCTGGCGCACCCTCTATCGCACGATCGCGGACCTCGCGGAGCTGAAGCCGGCGTTCGTCTCGGTCACGAGCCACGCCCGCGGCGAGAACCGCTCCCAGACGGTGGACCTGACGACGCGCATCCAGAACGAGCTCGGGATCCCGGCGATGGCGCACATGACCTGCGCCGGCCAGACGAAGGGTGAGCTCGCCGCGACGCTCGTGCAGCTCGCGAGCGCGGGCATCACCAACGTGATGGCGCTGCGCGGCGACGCGCCCAAGGATCAGCCCGAGTGGCGCCCCGTACCCGGCGGATTCTCCTACGCAAACGAGCTAGCCGCGTTCGTAAAGGAGCAAGGCGACTTCTGCATCGGCGGCGCTTGTTATCCCGAGACGCATCCAGATGCGCCGAGCGCGGCGGCCGACATCGCGAACCTGCAGCGCAAGCTGAGCGCCGGCGCCGAGTTCCTGATCACCCAGCTGTTCCTCGAGAACGCGCACTACTTCCGCTTCGTCGAGCGCGCGCGGGCCGCAGGCATCACGGTGCCGATCGTGCCCGGCATCATGCCGCTCGTGAGCCTCGCGAACCTGCGCGGCGCGTTGAAGAACGCGCCCAACTGCGAGATCCCGCGTGCGCTCGAGCAAGGCCTGACGGACGCGGGCGAAGACAGGGAAGCCGGACTCGCGGTCGGCGTCGCGTGGGCGACGCGCCAGTGCTCCGAGCTGCTCGCGCGCGGCGCGCCGGGCATCCACTTCCTGACGATGAATCATTCGCCGGCGACGCGGCGCGTACACGCGAACCTGACCGGAGCGAAGTCGTGAGCGCGATCGAACCGCTGCGCGTTGCGGTGTTGTTATCGGGTAACGGCACGAGCCTCGAACACTTGTTCGAGCAGATCGAGCAGCGCGCCCTGCCCGCGCGCGTCGTGTGTGTGATCGCGTCGAAGGACGGGACCGGCGGCCTCGCGCGCGCGCAAAAGCGCGGCGTGCCGTCGATCGCGATCCCGCGCAAGAAGTTCGCGGACGTGAAGAGCTTCAACGACGCGATCCACGCCGAGCTCGCGAAGCGCGACGTGCAGCTCGTCGCGTGCCTCGGCTTCCTGTCCATCTTCGAGCCGCGCGAGCGCTACCGCGGCCGCGCCATCAACGTGCATCCGGCCCTGATCCCCGCCTTCAGCGGCAAGGGCATGTACGGCCTCCACGTCCACGAGGCCGTGCTCGCGCGCGGCTGCAAAGTCAGCGGCGCCACCGTGCATCTCGTCGACGACGAGTACGACCACGGCCCAATCCTCGCGCAGAAGGCTGTCGAGGTGCGCGACGACGACACGCCGGAGACGCTCGCGGCGCGTGTGCAGGCGGTGGAGCGGGAGCTGGTGCCGGAGGTGATTAGGGGGATTGCGGAGGGGAGAGTGCA
>JANNKN010000250.1:0-1462 GCA_031396315.1 Deltaproteobacteria bacterium | reverse complement strand
GTTGGAACCGATGCTGTCCGCCGTACTGTAGTCGATCCGGCCAAATGCGGCAAATGCCACGAATGGTTTGAAGGGCACGGCGGCCAACGCGTATATGAAACCCAGGTCTGCGCCGGGAAACTTGATCGCGGCAGGCGACCGGCCGATTGTCCTGCTCGGAGTCCGCGGGCTCGCAGTGATCGACGCCGGGGATGCACTCCTCGTCGCGAAGCTCGAGAGCAGCGGGGACGTACGAAACGTGGTGGCGAGCTTGCGCAAGCGCGGGCGCCGCAATCTTCTCTAACGAGAGTAACGAGATGAAGAGGTGACGCGCATGGCAGGTTCCGACGCTCTCGAGCGCTGCGCTCGATCCCGCTGTTCTCGCACGTTGCCGACGGCGACCTCGAGCAGATCGCTTCGCACCTGATCGAGCGCCGCTACGCCCGTAACACCACGATCGTCGAGGAAGGCCTGCCGGGCGATTACATGTACATCATCCGCGAAGGCCGGGTGAAGGTGACGAAGCTGAGCGAAGACGGGCGCGAGAAGATCCTCGCGTTCTTCGAGCCCGGGCACTTCGTCGGCGACATGGCGCTGCTCGATCGCGCGCCGCGCTCGGCCTCGGTAAAGACCCTGACGCCCGTGCGCGTGCTCGCGCTCTCCCGCGCCGATTTCACGGGGTTGATCCGCAAGAGCCCGGATCTCGCGATCGCCGTCATCCGCGAGTTATCAGGCCGCCTGCGCGCCGTGAACGATCAGGCCAGCGCGCTCTCGTTCCAGCGCGTGAAGGATCGCACCAAGGGCCTCTTGATTCGGCTCGCGAAGGACGAGGCCACCGACGCGCAGCACGTGATGACGCCCGCGCTCACGCATCAGCAGATCGCCGACATGATCGGGACTTCGCGCGAGACGGTGACGCGCGTGGTCAAGGATTTGAAGGGCGCCGGATGGCTCGCCCAAGAAGGCAAGCGGTACGTGGTATCTCGAGATGCCGCGGATGGGCCGATCGACTAGGGGCTTCCAGCTCTTCACGCTCCACTTGGGCGGTGCGCCGGGCGGCGTCTTTGGCCGTCTGGCGGCGTTGCGCCGCGCTCGCCGTACGGAAGTACGGCTTCGCTTGGCGCGCCTTGCCAGCCGGCCAAATCCGCTCGCCCGGCGCGCGTGGCGTTGTTGGGGAATTCGGAGGCCGGCGCGCTTGCGGCGCGACTGCGGGCGCTTTGACTGCGGCTTGCTTGAGCTCTCCAGCGCGCTCGGTGCGGCGCCGATGTGGGGTGCGTGTTGGTGCAAGACGCGTCGTTCGCACATGCGTTGATGTTGTCGCTGCGTTCTGGCTTGATTGCTGTGGACGCGGGCGGGCGTGTGGCTGCGATTTCGGCCGAGGCGGCGCGGCTGCTGGGCGTCTCACCGCGGCTCGGGGAGCCGGCCGCGAGTGCGCTCGCGGCGCAGCCCGAGGTGCTGGCGCAGCTCGAGGCGGCGCGCTGCG
>JANNKN010000247.1:0-1142 GCA_031396315.1 Deltaproteobacteria bacterium | reverse complement strand
GGCTCACTGAGATGACGATTGCGTACCTGAACGCGCAGATCGATGCGGGCGCACAAGTCGTGCAGCTCTTCGATACCTGGGCGGGTGCACTCAGCGAGGACGAGTACCGCCGCCTCGTGTTGCCGACGACGCGCGCGATCGCGCAGGGCGTCCACCGCGACCGCGCGCCCCTCATTCTCTACATGAACGACGCGCCGCATCTCGTGGAGGCGATGCTCGACGCGGGCGCCGACGTGATTTCCGTGGGGGGCGCGGTGAACTTCGCGGACGCGGCGCGCAAGGCGGGCGCGCGCGCGAGCGTGCAAGGCAACCTCGATCCCCACGAGCTCGCGAAGCCGCGCGAGCAGATCTTCGCGCGCGTGCGCGAGATCGCAGCGGCGGGGAGCGCGGCGCGTGGGCACATCATGAATCTCGGTCACGGCTGTTTGCCCGAGACGCCGGTCGAGGGCGTGCGCGCGTTCACCGACGCCGTGCGTGCGCTCGCGCCCGCGTGAGTGTGAGCACGCGCGACGCGATCGTGATCGGCGCCGGCGCTGCGGGTCTCGCCGCGGCGCACGCGCTGCGGCAACGCGGCCGCGACGTGCTCGTGCTCGAGGCGCGCGAGGCGCCAGGCGGCGTGATGCAGAGCGTCGTGCAAAACGGCTTCACGTTCGAGCGCGGACCGAACTCGTTGCGGGTCAGCGCGCCTCTGCTCGCGTTGTTGCGTGCGACGAACACCGAGGCGGCGCTCGAGCCAGCCGGGCCCGCGAGCCGCGCGCGCTACCTGCTGCGGCCGAGCGGGCTGGTGCGCGTGCCGCTTTCGCCACTCTCGTTCGCGACCACGCCGCTCCTCTCGACGCGTGGCAAGCTGCGCCTGCTCGCGGAGCCGTTCATCGCGCGCGGCAACGGCGCGAGCGAGTCCGTCGCGCAGTTTACGACGCGCCGGCTCGGCGCCGAGGTGCTCGAAAAGCTCGTCGGCCCGTTCCTCACGGGCGTGTATGCGGGCGACGAGACGCAGCTCGGCGCGGAGGCGGTGTTTGGTGCGCTCGTGCGCTTCGAGCGCGAGCGCGGCTCGATCGTGCGCGGCGCGCTGGCTGCGGCGCTCGCGCGCGGACCGCGCGGCCACGCGGGCAGCTTCTCGGGCCGCGGCGGGCTCGGTGCGC
>JANNKN010000189.1:0-3950 GCA_031396315.1 Deltaproteobacteria bacterium | reverse complement strand
CAGTTCCATCCCGAATTCAAGTCGACGCCGTTCGCACCGCATCCGCTCTTCGCTGCGTTCGTGGCGGCGGCAGTGAAGCACCAAGAGGCCAGCAAGCCGAAGGCGTAGCCCTCGGCGTCGGGCCGGCTGGTACGCGCATTGCACCATTGCTCATCGAGCAGGTGGAAAAATGCGCTTCATCAACTTGTACTTCGTCGGCTTCTTGGTGCTCGCGATCGGCGCGATGGCGGCGCTGTGGAAGGCGGGCGTCCTCCAGCATGTCTCCGCCGGATGGATCGCGATCGGATCGCTGATCGTCGTCGGGATCGGGGTGATGATGGCGGTGTCCGCCGGAAAACCGTCGATCACCAAGGAGTGATTCGGAGGGCTCACGGTCGCGCGTTCGGGGTCGCGACCTCGACCCACCCGGCGCGCCGCTTTCTACAAAGCGCACTCAGGGACGAGCAGGATTTCCAGCAGCAGCGCGCGCCAGGCTGAAGAGTTCGACGAGACGTGGAGACCGGTCATCTGGGTCGAGGTCGGATTCTGGGTCGAGAGCGAACGCGCGCTGGAACTGTGCGAGAGCTCGCTCACGCTCCTCGAGCCCGACCGCCGAGATTCCAGCGACCACGTGCGCGCGGGCGCGCTTCGAATGAACTCCCGGATGGTTCGCGGCTCGACCGAAGGCCTCAGCCGCCGCTTCCGCATCGTGAAGTGCGCCGTCGAAGTCGGCGGCGTCGTACCGCGATCGTGCCTCGTCCAGGAGCAGCTGCCCGCGGTGGAACTCTGCGCTGGATGCCGATGCCACGGCTGGCGCAGCAGGGCGTCGCGGGGCCGTGGCTTCGCGCAGGTCCGATCGTCGTCGTGCGCCCGCGCGGCGCTGGTTGGCACACAGATCGTCGGCTGGCGCTTGAAGTGTCGCTCCCGCCAGGATCCAGTCGCGCTCTGCGACAGCGTTGACTCGGGCGAGCGTGTCGATCGGCACGTCGCGGCAGGCAGCGATCATCGCGAGCGTGTCTCCCGGCTCGATGACGTAGGTTCGCCAGCCGGCTGGCACCTCCGTCTCGGGAACGCTTGCCGCGATCGGCGGCACGACCGCGGGCAGCGAGACGGCGGGTGCCACGGGGCACGCACAAGGCCTGTACGCGCAGCCTTGGCCCGCGATTGCGAGCGCCAAGAACACGGTGAGGCGCGCTTCTTGCGTATGCGTTCCGGCAAGCATCGGGTGCGTCCTGGTGGGTTTGCACACTGCGGGAGCAAGAAGAATGCCGCCCACGTCCGGCCTCGATCCACTGCGAGCGTCGGCAGACCCTCGAAACTACGTCCCCATCGCCTCGAGCGAGCAGGCCCTCGATGCGCTGCGCGCGAACCTGCAAGCTGGCTGCTCGCGCGTCGCGCTTCAGGGTCCCAGCGGAATCGGGAAGACGCTCTTGCTGCGGGTGCTGGCGGCTCGCGAGCTTCGCCGCGCGCGCAGCGTGATCTTTTCTCCGTTCTTGCATCTGCCGGCCGACGACGTTGCGCGTTGGCTCCTCCACCTCCTCGAGAAGCCGGCGTGCGGCACGGGCGCGCAGGACGACCAGCTCCTCTCCGAGATCGCCGCTTGCGGTACGGACGCCATGCTCGTCATCGTCGACGAGTTCCAGTCCACTCCTTCGGCCACGGCGCAGCGGCTCGCCGAACTGGCGCTGGCGGCGCGAGATGGGCTCGTGCTCGTCACAGGCGGGCGACCGGGGCGGGAGATGGACGGGCTTCGCTCGGTGCTCCTGCCTGACGCGACCGTTTCGCTTCGGGCCCCGCTCCCCGCGCACGAGATGAGAACGCTTTGCGATGCGCTCCTATTGCAATCGGGGGTCGAGCTTGCCCGGAGGCGGGATGGCGCGGACGAGCGCGACCGCGTCGTCGATCGAGCGCGCGGGATCCCCGGGCTGCTGACGCCAGAGATCCTCCTCTGCGCCAAGGACGACTTCGTTCGTGCTGCCATCGTCGCGGCCCGCTGCGCCGGTCCGCTGCACCCAATAATCGAGATCGACGCCGGACGAGCCTTCGGGATCGAGGATGCACCGTTCGAGTCACCACCGACGCTCAGCGAACTGTCCGCTCTGGCGAAAATCGTCGCAACCAGTCGCCGCGCGAGCGTGCGCGTCGCTTCATGCATCAGCACCGCGAGCCAGCTCGTGCGCGCGGTCGCGGCTCATCGGCCGACTCCACAGCGTCGCTTCGAGCAGGGCGCGCGGATCGCTTCCGCACTCCGATCTCGCACGGTGCGGCGGGCCGAGGCGACGATCGAGCGTGCGCGACAGACGGTACGCACACTCGATCGTCGCCTCGAGCAGGGCGCGCGGATCGCTTCCGCGCTCCGATCTCGCACGGTGCGGCGGGCCGAGGCGACTGTCGAGCGTGCGCGACAGGCGGCACGCACGCTCTCCAAGAGCGCTGCCGCCGCCCTCGCAGCTGCGGTCTTCTACGCAACCTCGCTCGGCGAAGAGACTGCCTTGCGCTGGCGCGAAAGTCGCAACCGCAGCGCGAACTCTTCGATCCCGGTCGCCCCCCCGGCGCTAGTCACCGCACTGCTGCTCGCATTGGTCGCGTGGAGATTGAGCGGCGAGGTCGAGGACTCGATCCCGCTCGTCGCTCCCGTTCATGCGGGGAGCGCACTGATCCGCGTGCAGGTGAACGCGCGGCCCTGGGCGGTCATCCGCGTCGACGATGTCGACGTCGGGCCGACGCCGCTGAGTCACCTCCGGCTCTCGCCGGGGCCGCACGAGTTCGAGGCCAATTTCGCCGACGGCCGCTCGATGCGACGTCGAGTCGAGATCAGTTCGGAGCGACGCTCGGTTTCGTTGCTGCCATAGCGCATTAATCAACGACTCAGGAAGAGGAGGAGCGAACGCGCCCCCAGGCGCGTGAGGCGAGGATCATTGGGCCGTAGTGCCGCCTCCGTGCGCGGCGTCACCGACCCTTGGTTGCGATTTGGCGATTCAGTGCCCATGAAGTCGAACCACGGCTCCTCACGCTTGACTCGTTCGTTCCCAATCACTTGTTTCGCACTCGGCGCTCTGCTCGCCACGAACGCATGGGCTGGGGGAGCGACCATTCAGGTTCGTTCCTACGTGATCGAAGGCGACACTCAGAACTGGGCGTTCTCCGCCGCATCGGGAGATGAATGGCGACGGCTGCACGTCGAGCTCTGCAAGACCGGAGCGACGCGGATCCTCGCTACGGGCGACATCGTGGACCGGCACGACAACGCCGCGCAGTGGGCGCGCGCCGACGCGGCCTACGACGTGACCGACGCGTGCGGCTTACCGGCGACGCTGCCGGCGGGTAACCACGACATCGAGATTACCGGTCAGGCTGATTCGTTCGTGAACTACGACGCATTCATGAAGAAGCGGCCGCTCCACCAGCCGCTCGCCAAGTCGGCGACCGGGCACGCGTGGGTCGATCGCCTCGAGCCGGGCTACGTCGTGGGCGTCCTGCCGTGGGCCGCGGCGCCTGCGGAAGTCGCGTGGCTCGACGGCTGGCTCGCTTCAAACACGAGCGAGCGGGCTCTGCTGATCAAGCACGACGCAGTCCACTCGACGACGGGAGCTCGGTTGGGGGCTGCCTTGACGCTCACCGCGCGGTTCGGCGCGAGAATCGTCGGAGTTCTCGGAGGCCACTTCTTGCCCCCTGATCGAGTTGGCGGGTGGTCGAACGCCGGGTTCACCGTGTTCTCCAACTTCCAGCTCGGGGCTCTCCTCGGTTACAGGCCAGAAGGGCTGGTGACGATGCTCGACCACTATCTGGCGACCGACAGCTGGTGCATCCGAACGATCAACTACCTGACCGGCGAGCTGAACCGATTCGAGCAGCCCCGCTGCCTCTGAGGCCGGAACGAAAACCGCGGTCCGCAGCCAGTGGCCGAGGACCGCGGTCTCGTTGGGGGGGCTGTGCTTGGAGGGGGGTGTTAGGCGCGGATCGCGCGGCGG
>JANNKN010000151.1:0-3752 GCA_031396315.1 Deltaproteobacteria bacterium | reverse complement strand
GGCACGCGAACACGCCGCGGAGAGCAGTAGCCCAACAAGATTGCGCGTATAACTCTTGATCGATCACGCGAAAAGTTCAGGGAGCGGCCGCAGTCATGGCGCCGCGCGTAGCTCCTCGAGCAGCGCGCGCGCGGCGGCGTCCCATGGCGCCGCCTCTACCAGCCGCTCGGCGTAGGCGATGGCGCGAGCCCGCTGTCCCGCGTCGCGGCTAATTGTTACGGCGGCTCCGAGCAGCTCGCTGTCGCGCGGCCGCCGTGCGAGCGCGCCATCGAGCGCGGCGAGCGCGCGCTCCCGTTCGCCCGCCGAGTGCAGCGCCACCGCGTACACGTAGCCGAAGCGCGCGTCGTCCGGAGCCAGCCGCGCCGCGGTCTCGAGCTCGCCGAGCGCCTCCGCCTTGCGGCCGATGCGCACGAGCGCGAGACCGAGTGCGTGATGAAGGGGGGCCGAATTCGGCAGCTTTGCAAGGCCCGCGCGCAGCAGCGCCTCGGCCTCGGCTTCACGACCGATCTGACGTAACAAGTCGGCGAAGTTCACCCAAGCGGGCACGTGCGGTGGCGCGAGTGTGAGCGCAGTGCGGAACTCGCGCTCGGCGTCGCGGGTGCGGCCGCGCCGCGCAAAAAAGGTCGCGAGGTTGGTGCGATGCTCGGGACGCTCAGCGTGCATGCGCTGCGCGGCCTCGTACTCGGTCGCAGCGCGCTCGAAGGCGGCGGCCTGGCTCGGCGAGAGCGCGCCCGGCGGCGCGTCCGCGAGCAGGCTCGCCGCTTCGATTCGCACGATTCGCAGCGGATCACCCAGCAGCGGCGCCGCGAGCCGCACGCGCTCGCCCGGCGGCAGCGCGGCGAGCGACTCGAGCGCTGCGCGCCGCACCAGCGCGCTCGCATCCGTGAGCCGCTCGCGCACCGCTCCGAAGCGAAGCGGATCGAGGCGTTCGCCGAGAGCTGCCACCGCCGTGGCGCGCGCAATCTCGGGATGCGCGGTGTCGCGCGCGACCAGCACCAGCTGCTCGTCGCCCGCCGCGAACGCCTCGGCGAAGTGCTGAAAGCCGCCGGGCTCGCGGCCGGTCCAGCCCGCGATCTGCTGTGCCGCCCAGCGCGGCGACTCGGCCTCGTGGCAACCGCCGCACGCGTTGGGTACGCCGAGCGAAGCTGTTAGGTCGGGACGCGGCACTCGCAGGCTGTGGTCGCGCCGCGGGTCGACGCGCATGTAGGTCGTCTCGGGCATGTGGCACGCGACGCACTGCGCGCCGACGCTGCCTGCGGGGTGGTGATGGTGGGCAGCCGCGTCGAAGCGCGCGGGTGAGTGACACTGCGCGCACAGCGCATTGCCCTCTTCGCGCAGCTTCGCTGTGTGCGGGTCGTGACAGTCGCTGCAGGTGACGCCCTGTTGGTACATGCGGCTCTGCACGAACGAGCCCCACACGTACACCTCGTCGCGCTGCTGGCCGTCGGCATAATAAAGCGGGGCCTCGAGTCGCGCGGGCAAGTAATAATCGAGGAACGGCTTGCCGGCGTGGAAGCCCTCGGCGATCGCGGTGCGCCGCGAGTGACACGGAGCGCACGTCTCCAGTTCGGCTGTCAGCGGCCGCGCGTGCGCGGGCTTCGCAGTGCTGGTTGCCACGTCCATCGTCCAGCGCTGCTCGCGCCGCTCTGCGAACACAGCGCTGAGTCCCTTGCGCGCGCTGGCCGCGGGCTCCCGCTCGTCTGCGCTCGCCCAAGCGACGTGCGCGGAGCCCGGGCCATGGCACGCCTCGCACGCGACGTTCTCTTCGGACCAGCTCGTGGCGAAAGTCGCGCTCGCTGCGTCGTAGCGCTTGCGCAGATCCGTCGAGTGACAGTCGGCGCACATGTAGTTCCAGTTCTGCTGGGCGCCGGTCCAGTGCAGCTCGTCGTCGTGCGGAATCGGCTCGTCCCCATACAGGTGGAACCAACGCTGTCCGCCGGCTGCCTTCGCGCGCGCGTCCCACGCCACGGAGAGCGCCTGGAGCCGTCCGCCCGAGAGAGGAATTAGGTACTGCTGGAGAGGATCGACGCCGAACGTGTGGCTGATCTCGAACTCCGCGAGTGCGCCGTCGGCGCCGTCTGTCTCGACGAAGAAGCGACCGTCGCGCCGATAGAAACGCGACGTCACCCCGGCGTGCTCGAAGCGCGTGCCAGAGAAGTCGCCGAGCACGTTCGCTTCGCTCGCGCCCGCCATCGCGCGATCGTGCTGCGAACCCCGCCACTGCGCGAACTGCTCGGCGTGGCAGCCGCCGCAAGCCTCGGCGCCGACGTAGCCGGGTGCGCCCGTCGCGGCGGGCGCAGCCTCGGCGGGCTCAGCCTCGGCGGGTGCGACGCTCTCGTCCTGCGCGCCGAGCCACCAAGCGGCCGCTCCCGCGACGCCGAGCATCAATGCGACGGCGGCTGCTGCGATGGGACGCCGGCTCCCGCGTGGAGACCTGTTACGGGCGCGCGTCCGCCGGCTCATGGTTCGCGGCGCTACTCGCGCAGCCCGGGATCAAGGAGCCAGGCCGCGCTTGCTCAAGTCGGCGCGCACGGCGTCGGCCACGCCGGCCACCAGCTTCTCGATCTCGCTCGGATTGAGCGTGCGGCTCACGCCCGACCAGAGCATCTTGTCCTCGGCGAGCGAGTAGATGCTCACCTGGAGCTTCAGAATCGTGTCCGTGCGCACCGCTCCCGGGTCGTACATCATCGCTCCGCCGCCGTAGCCACCTCTCCCCCAGAATCCGCCGCGATACGAAGGCGGATCGACCGTCACCTTCTGTTGGGTGGAGACGAAAGTGACCAGCACGGCGCCGTCGTAGCCGGCGGCTTCGACCTTCTTGCGCGCAGTCGCGATGTCGGAGAGTTCGCGATCGTCGAGCAGCGTGTACGACGGATGGATCACGAGTTGGCCTGATTGGCCGCGCGGTCCGCTGCTGATGGCGCGGTCCAGCGCGTCCTCCGTGGCGCGGCGGATCGCGCCGTCGCGCACCAGGGCGACGACCAGCACCTGCTTCATAGCGAAGGATTGCGGCGTGGCGGTTGGCTCGACCCACGCGTTCTCAATGCGCGAAGTCGCACATCCGCCGAGGCTCGCTGCCAGCACGAGTGCCAGTCCGACACGAAGGAAACTCATCGATTCTCCTCCTGGAGATTGCGTTCGAGCGTCCCCATGTACACCGCTTGGCGTCCGCGTGACAAGGGGGCGCGGCGGCGGAACTCGACGTCAGAATTCTTGTAGGCGCGGGCGCGAAGTCTGATAGCGTCCTCGTCCGCTGCGCCTCCCGTGCGCAGCACTCGGGAGGGTTTCAATGAAGGCGATCACACGGCTGCGATATCTCGGATTTGCCTCGCTCGTAGGCGTGTTCGCGGTCGCTGCATCGGCGCAAGAGCCGGCTGCAGCCCCTGCGCAAGCGGCGGCCCCCGCCTTCACGGCCGCCCAGCTCGAGCAGATGGCGGCGCCGATCGCGCTCTATCCCGACTCGTTGGTGACGCAGATCCTGATGGCTTCCACTTATCCCCTCGAGATCGTGGAGGCAGCGCGCTGGTCGAAGGCGAACCCCGGAGTGAATGGCAAAGCACTCGAAGAGGCGCTCAAGCAACAAGACTGGGACATCGCGGTGAAGGCTCTCTGCGGGTTCCCGGAAGTGCTGACGCGCATGAACGACAACCTCGACTGGACGCAGGATCTCGGCGACGCCTTCCTTGCCCAAAAATCTGACGTGCTCGACGCGGTGCAGCGCATGCGCGGCAAGGCTTACGAGGCGGGCAACC
>JANNKN010000104.1:0-5313 GCA_031396315.1 Deltaproteobacteria bacterium | reverse complement strand
GCCGCAGCCGCCCCCGGCCCCGCCGCGGCTGCGCTCCCGCATTCCTCGCTGCGCTCAAACCCCTAACTAAACATGATCACGCTACGCGCGACCTCCCCCTTTTTGAGGTCCTCGAACGCCTCATTCACCCCCTCGAGCTTGATCCGCTTGCTGATCAAGTCGTCGAGGTTCAGCCGGCCCTGCTTGTACAGCTCGATGAACCTCGGCATGTCCACCCGGAACGCGTTGCTGCCCATGCTCGAGCCCTGAATTCGCTTCTCGAACAGGAAGTCGACGCCGTGCAGCTCGATCTTCGTGCCGACCGGGATCATGCCGATCACCGTCGCGGTGCCGCCGTTGCGCAGCATCTCGAACGCTTGCTCGGCCGTCTTCTTGAGCCCGATCGCCTCGAACGAGAACTCGACGCCGCCGCCGGTCAGCTGCTTCACCTGCTCGACCGGGTCGCCGAGCTTCGCGTTCACGCCGTCGGTAGCGCCCATGCGCTTCGCGAGCTCGAGCTTCGACGCCACCGTGTCGACCGCGATGATGCGCGAAGCGCCGGCGATGCGAGCGCCCTGGATCGCCGCGAGGCCGACGCCGCCGCAGCCGATAACGGCGACCGTCGAGCCCGCCGGAATGCGCGCGGTGTTCATCACGGCGCCGGCGCCAGTCATCACGCCGCAGCCGATCAGCGCCGCGCGATCTAGGGGCATGTCCTTGTCAATCTTCACGATCGCGTTCTCGTGCACGAGCATCTGCTCGGCGTAGGACGAGAGATCGAGGAACTGCCACACCTGCGTGCCGTCTTTGGAGAGCCGGGACTTCCCGCCCTGCGGGCGCTGCGTCTCCGACTTCCCGCTGCACAGCACCGGCCGCCCCTTCGTGCAGTAGTCGCAGTGGCCGCAGAACACCGAGAGGCAGGTGATGACGTGATCGCCCGGCTTCACGTAGTGAACCTCGGAGCCGACCTTCTCGACGACGCCCGCCGACTCGTGCCCGAGCACCGCCGGCATCGGGTACTGGTACGCACCGTTCTGGAAGTGCAGATCGCTGTGGCACACGCCCGCCGCGACGGTGCGGATCAGCACCTCATGCGGAGCCGGGTTGTCGATCGTCACGTCCTCGATCGAGAGCGGCTTGTTGATCTCGCGCAGTACGGCGGCCTTCATGGGGTGCTCCTGGGTTGGGCCACCGAGTCTAGGCGCGACCCCGTGCGCGCCGCCCCTGTCAGGTTCAAGGGAATCGCCAGCCCGATCACGCGGCCGCCGTACGGCGGGCCGAGCCCAGACGGTCAGCGCGCGGTCAGTCGCATTGGCAGGTGTTTCAACCCGAGCAGGCGATTCTCACGCGTCCACGCTGCGGGCCCGGTGATCTCGAACTTGGCGAAGCGGGCGAGCAACGCCTCGAACATCACGCGCATTTCGAGCCGCGCGAGGTTCGCGCCGATGCAGTAGTGCACGCCCTGGCCGAAACCGAGGTGCGGATTCGGGTCGCGCGCGACGTCGAATCGGAACGGCTCGGCGAACGCGCGCTCGTCGCGGTTCGCGCTCATCTCCCAGAACGTGAGCTTGTCGCCGGCGCGAATCGTCTCGCCGTGCAGGGTGACGTCACACGTCGCGGTGCGGCGCTTGTAGACGGACGGCGTCGTCCAGCGCACGATTTCCTCGATCGCGCAGTCGAGAAGCTCGGGCTGCTCGCGCAGCCGAGCGAGCTGCGCTGGGTTCTCGACGAGCGCGCGCAGGCCGCCCGCGATCGCCTTCCGCGTCGTCTCGCTGCCCGCCGTGAACAACAGCGTAAAAAAGAACGTGAGCTCGGCGTCGCTCAGCCGCGGCTCCGCTTCGCTCGGCATCTCCGAACCGATCAGGATCGAGAGCAAGTCGTCGCCCGGTTGCTCGCGTCGCTGGGCGATCAAGCGCGCGCCATACTGCGAGAGCTTCGCGCCGTACTCGCGGTTCATCGCCGCACCCGCCTCGGATTCCATGCCGCGATCCATCCACTCGCACAGCTGGTCGCGATCTTCCTGCGGTGCACCGAGCAGTTGGCAGATGGCCTGCAGGGGGAGCTGGCGCGCGATGTCCACCACGAAGTCGCACTCGCCGCTGGCGGGTAGCGCGTCGAGGATCGTCCGCGTCCGCCGCCGCAAGTCGGGCTCGAGCGCACCGATCACGCGCGGCGTGAAGCCCTTGCTGACGAGGCCGCGGATCCGGCGATGGCGTGGGTCGTCCATCATGTTCAGTAACAACCCAGAGCCCGGGTTGTCGGCGATCATCGTTCCGCCTGGGCTACCGCCTGGCGCGCGATCCGAGGAGAAGCGCTCCGGGTCGAGCTGAATGGCGAGTGCATCGGCGTGGCGCGACACCACCCAGAAGCCGGCACCGGCCGGCGTGTGCGCGGTCGGTGCGTGCCAGTAGAGCGGAGCGTCGCGGCGCAGCGCGCTGAACACGGCGTGCGGGAAGCCCTCGCGGTAGCTGCTCAAGTCCGTGAGGTCGAAGCGCGGGAGGCTCATCGCGCTCACGCTTGCGGAGGCGTGAGCACCGCGGTGATCGCGCCGTCCACCGCGAGCGTCGCCCCACTCACGTAGCTCGCGTCGTCGCTCACGAGGAACAACACCGCGGCGGCGATCTCTTCGGGCTTGCCGAGCCGCCCGAGCGGCACGTGATCGCCTTGTCGGGCGCCCCCGCCTGGCAATGTCTTCAGGTATTCCGCGAACACGGGCGTGAGAATTGGGCCAGGCGTGATGGCATTCACGCGGATGCCGAGCTTGCCGTATTCGAGCGCGAGGTTGCGCGTCAGCGAGAGGATCGCGGCCTTCGCCGCGGAGTAGGCGTGCAAGCCATCCGAAGCGAGCAGCGCGCCGCCCGAGGAGAGGTTCACGATCGCGCCGCTGCGCTGCGCCTTCATCACACGCAGGGCGGCCTGACAACCGAACCACGCCGTATCGAGGTTGCGCGCGAGCTCGGCGCGGTAGGCGCGCTCGTCGATCGCCTCGAATGGCGTCGGCAGGCCGCCGCCCGCGTTGTTCACCCACACGTCGAGTCGTCCGAAGCGCGCGACCGCGAGCGCGGCGGCGGCGTGGGCGACGGCGGGCTGGCTCATGTCGCCTGCGCTCGTCTCGATGCGCGCGCCGCGGGCGCGCAGCTCGCTCGCGAGCGAGCTGAGCCCGGCCTCGGCGATGTCGTTCGCCACGACCGCCGCGCCCTCCGCCGCGAAGCGCGTCGCGATCGCCCGCCCGATGCCCGAACCGGCGCCCGTCACCACTGCCACTTTGCCGTCGATGCGCCCCGCCATGTCGCCTCCGCTCGCGCGAGCGTGCCGCAATCGCGGCGGAAGCGCGCGCAGCGCGATAACACCCGCGGCAGGCGGAAGGGAGAAAGCGTGATCGAGAACGATGACCCGTGGCAGCCCGGCCCGCGCCCGGCGTGGGTGCGCTCGTTGCACGCGTCGGTTCGCCCCGAGTGGATTCGCCTCGACGCGGACGAGCTGCTCGACGCCGCGCAGCAGAACACCGCGCTCAGCGACTTCGGCGGCGACGCGTTCCTCACGCCGTATCGGATTTTCGTTCGCGCCTGCGAGACGGAGGCGAAGCTGCACGCGCTCGGGCGCATGCTGGTGCGCGGCGACGTGCTGACGTGGCTCGAGAACCGCCTGCGCTTGACGGAGGCGCGCAAGCGCGAGCCGGCGATCGCAGCGCAGCGCATCGAGCGGCCGATCTTCATTACCGGCCTCCCGCGCACCGGCACGACGATCCTCCACGAGCTGTTCATGCAGGACCCTGACAATCGCGTGCCACTGCACTGGGAAGTGCGCTTCCCCTGCCCTGCGCCCGAGGCCGCCGCCTATGCGAGCGATCCGCGCATCGCGCGCGCCGAGGATGAGCTGCAACTCTGGAACCAGATCGTCCCGGAGTACGCGTCGATGCACGAGCTCGGCGCGCGCATTCCCGTCGAGGACATCCAGATCACGCCGCCCAGCTTCGTGAGTGACGAGCTGATGGGCCGGCACACCGTGCCGAGCTATGCCGCCTGGTACGCGAGCGCCGACAAAGCCGTGGCGTTCGCGTTCCACCGCCGCTTCCTTCAGCACCTTCAGTCGCGCCACGCACGCAAGCGCTGGGTGCTCAAATCGCCGTCATGGCTAGGCCTCTTGCCCGTGTTGTTCGGCGAGTACAAAGACGCGCGCGTCGTGATCACGCATCGCGATCCGTTGAAGGTGTTGCCCTCGGTGGTGAGCATTCTCTACTCGACGGCGTTCGTGCGCTCCGATGCGGTCGACGCGGGCACGTTCAAAGGCTGGTTCTCGCCCGAGACCTGCCGCGCGCTGCTCGACGCCATGTGCGCATTCCGCGATTCCGGAGCGGTCGCGCCCGCCCAGCTCTACGACGTGCTCGATTCCGACGTCGTGCGCGATCCGGCCGGCGCGGTCGCGCGCGCCTACGAACACTTCGGCCTGGCATTCGCGCCCGAGCTGGGCGAGCGAATCCGCGCCTATGTCGCGAGCAAGCCGCGCGGCAAGCACGGCGCACACCGCTACGCGTTCGAGTCGCTCGGCCGCGACGCGAGCGCCGAGCGCGAGCGTTTCCGCACCTATCAGGAACGCTTCGGCGTTTCCTCGGAGCCCTGAGATGGCGAAAACGGACGACGTCGCGACGGGTGGGAGCGGGCTTCGCGGCGCAGCGCTGAAGCAGCTGCGGAGGGCGCAGCCGAGTGCGGCCGAGCAGCGCGCGCGGCTGCTCGACGGCCGCGCCTGGGAAGCGTTCTGTGCCGATCTCGCGGTCGCGGGCAAAGCCGTGCTCGATTTTCCGCTCGAAGGCGCCGAGAGCGAGGCGCTGCGCGCGGAGGGCTTCCGGTATCTGTTGGGTCTCGTGCGCTCGGGGCTGTTCAACGCGCTCGAGCTCGCGGAGCCCGGCTCGCCGCGCTGGATTCGCAACCCGGACTCTCAGGCCAAGTGGGGCGCCGAGAATCCTGATAACCAGTACCTGTGGGCGCGCATCGATCCGCACGCCGCGGTCCGCGTGTTCGGGGAGCGGCGCAACGTCTACGACTTCCTGCTCGAGGTGAAGGAAGGCCACATGCAGCTCGGCGACGACCGCGTGTTCACGGCCGTCACCGCCAAGGATCTCCACTTCGACGCAGCCGGGCGCTTCTCCGTGTTGCTCGCGCCGGAGAAGCCCGCTGGCTACGACGGCGACTTCGTGCCGCTGCACCCCGATGGCCGCTACTTGCAGGTGCGTCAGTACTTGCTCGACTGGGAGCGCGAGACGCCCGCGAGCTTTTTCATCGAGCGCGTCGGCGGCGCGGCGCCCGCTGCGCTCACGGCGGCGGCGATGGCGGATCG
>JANNKN010000011.1:0-9331 GCA_031396315.1 Deltaproteobacteria bacterium | reverse complement strand
GCCACCATCATCCGCTCACGCTTTCGGGCGGCGAACAGCAGCGGCTCGCGATCGCGCGCGCGCTCGTGGGCGAGCCGGAGCTGCTGCTCGCAGATGAGCCCACCGGCAACCTCGATCCGGAGCTCACGCTCGAGATCATGGATCTGATCGCCGACGCCGCAGCGCGCGGCACCGCGGTGTTCGTCGCGACCCACGACCACGCACTCGTCTCGCGTTACGCGAAGCGCCTCGTGCGGCTCGAGGGTGGCGCCATCGTGCACGACGGCGCACCGCCGCGATGAGCGCGTCCGCGCTGCTGCGTTCGGCGCTCGCGAATACGCTGGCCGGCTTGCGCGGCAGCCCGGTCACGAGCGGGGTCGCGGCCGCGACGATTGGCCTCTGCTTGTTACTGGCCGGCGCGTTCGCGGTGTTGGTCGCCAACATGGAGGCGATTCTCACCCGTTTCGGCGAGGAGCTGCACGTCGTCGCGTACCTCGAGCCCGGGCTCGCGCAGGCGAAGCTCGATGTGCTGATGGAGCGCGCGCTCGCGCAGCCGGGCGTCGAGACGGTCGAGTACGTGAGCGCCGAGGAGGCGGCGGAGCGTTTCCGCAGGACGCAGCCCGAGCGCGCCGTGCTGCTCGACGGGCTCGACGAGAATCCGTTGCCCGGATCGGTCGAGCTCCGGCTCGCCGCGGAGCAGCGCAGCGGTCAGGCGGTGCGCGAAGTGAGCGAGTGGCTCGCGGCGCTGCCGGGCGTCGCGGAGATCGGCACCGGCAATGAGTGGATCGAGGGCTACGCGCAGGCGGTGGCACTGATCCGCAGTGTCGGCTTCGCGATCGGCGCGGTGCTCGCGCTCGCGACGCTGCTGATCGTCGCGAACACGATTCGGCTCTCGATCTATGCGCGCCGCGATGAGATCGACATCCTGCGGCTCGTGGGCGCGAGCCGCACGTACGTCGCAGCACCGTTCCTGCTCGAGGGGCTGATCGAGGGCCTGATCGGCGGTGCGATGGGCCTCGTCCTGCTATGGGCCGCTTGGAGCAGCCTCGCGCCGCTGTTGCGCGGCGGCCTCACGCTGCTGATCGGCGACACGACGCCGCGCTTCCTTGCGGCGAGCGGCTGCGCATGGCTGGTGGGCGCGGGCGCGCTGCTCGGGCTTGCCGGCTCCGCAGCCGCGCTCCTCCAGAGCCGCGAGCGGCGCCCATGAAGCGCGCGCTGGCAGCGGCGCTCGGCGCGGCATTCGCGCTGAGTGCGGCGCTCGCCCAGGAGCCCGCAGGCGATCTCGAAGCGCTGAAGCGCACGATCGAGGAGCGGCGCGCGCGGGTCGCGACCTACGAGCGCACGGAGCAAGGCATCTTCGACGCGATCGACGCGGTCGACAGCGCGACGCGTGCGCTCACGCGCGAGGTGACGCGCGCGGAGAAGGCCGCGCGCGCCGCAGCGGTGACGCTCGTGACGCTGGAGCGCGAGCGCAGCGCGCTCGAAGCGGAAGTTGCGCGCACCGAGCAGCTGTTACGGAGGCGCGCCGTCGCGCTCTACAAGGCGGGCGAAGCCGGGCCGCTCGCCCTCGTGTTCTCGCCGGGCACGTTGCGCGATCGCTTGACGCGAATTCGCATCCTGCAGCGCCTGTTCGATCAAGACGGTGCGCTGCTGGACCGCGCGCGCAGCGAACGCGCGGCGCTCGAGGAGGCGCGCGTCGCCGCGGCGGCGGCAACGAAGGCGCGAGATGCTGCGCGCGCTTCGCTGCAAGCGCGCCGCGGCGAGCTCGAGACCGAGCGGCACGAGAAGCGCGCGCTACTTGCGAATGTGCGGCGCGACCGGGCGCGCGAGCGCGCGCTGCTGAACGAGCTCGAGGCGGCTGCGCGCGCGCTCGAGAGCACGCTTGCGGAGATCACGCGCACGCCGAGCGCTGCGCCCGATCCGACAGGCGCCATCGCAGCGCTCACATTCCGCGCGCAGCGGGGGCGGCTCGATCCGCCGGTTCCCGGCGAGCTGCTGCGTGGCTTCGGCAAGGTGATCGACGCCGAGTACCGCACCGAGACGTTCCAAAAGGGCGTCGATTTCCAGGTCGAAGTCGGCGAATCGGTCTACGCGATCGCGGCGGGCGAAGTCCGCTTCGCAGACTGGTTCCGCGGCTACGGGCGCATGCTGATTCTCGACCACGGTGACGGCTACTTCACCGTGACCGGGCATCTCGACACGATCGACGTCGCGCTCGGCCAGCGCGTCGCGGGCGGAGACCGCATCGGCACCGCAGGCGAAACCGGTTCGCTCTCCGGCCCGCGCCTCTACTTCGAGATTCGCCAAGGCGCGGACGCGGTCGATCCCGCAGAGTGGCTCGAGCTCGCACCGGGCCTTTGAATTTCGGGCCGCGCGCGCCGAGCCTGCCGAATCACCGCGGTTCCGCAGATAGACTGCGCGCGAATCGGGTTGCCTGCCGTTGGAGCTGTCATGGTTCGACCGCGCTCGCGCTTCGCGTTCGGTTTCCTCGCCGGCATGATGACCTGCGCGCTCGCGGGGCAGCGCAGCGCCGCCGCGTCGTATGCGGAGCTCGCGATCTTCTCCGGGGTGTTGCGGCTGGTGCGCGAGGCCTATGTCGAGCCGGTCGACGAGGCGCGGCTCGTGCGCGCCGCCGTGCGCGGCATGCTCTCCGATCTCGACCCGCACTCGGCATACCTCGACGCGGAGGCGAACGCGCGGTTGCTCGAGGCGACGACGGGCGAGTTCTTCGGCGTCGGGCTCGAGATCGGCCGCAGCGCGGACGGTGGGCTGCAAGTCGTCACGCCGATCGAGGGCTCGCCAGCCGCGAAGGCCGGACTGCGCTCGCGCGATCGCATCGTCGAGTTGTGCGGCGCCGTCTGCACGAGCGCGCGCGGTCTCGACCCGGACGAGGCGGCGGCGCGCCTGCGCGGCCCGGCGGGCAGCGTCGTCACGCTCACGCTGCTGCGCGAGGGGTGGAAGGTGCCGCGCGCGTTCGCGCTCACGCGCGGCGTGGTGAAGGCGCCCGCGGTGCGCGTGCAACGGCTCGAGGCGGGCATTGCGGTTGCCCGCATCTCGGAGTTCTCCGACGGCGTGGCCGACGAGCTCGCCGCACGCCTCGCTCAGCTCGAGCGCGAGAACGGTGCGCCGCTGCGCGGGCTCGTGCTCGATCTGCGCGACAACCCGGGCGGCGTCGTGGACGAAGCGGTGCGAGTCGCGGATCTCTGGCTCGCTGGAGGCGAGATCGCGAGCACGCGCGGCCGCCGCGTCGAAGACACAGAGCGCTACGACGCAACGCCTGGCGGCGACGTTGCGCTGCCGCTGGTGGTGCTCGTGAACGGCGGCAGCGCAAGCGCGGCCGAGATCGTCGCGGCTGCGCTGCAAGATCGGCGGCGCGCGCTGGTCGCGGGCGAAACGAGCTACGGGAAGGCCTCCGTGCAGAGCGTGTTCGAGCTGCCGGGCGGTACGGGCGTGCGGCTCACGACCGCGCGCTACACGACGCCGTCGGGCCGCGCGCTCGAGGGCGCCGGCGTCACGCCGGACCTCCCGGTCGCAGCGACGGCAAGTGGCTCTGCCGCCGACGCGCAGCTCGCCCGCGCGGTGCTCGCGCTGAAGAATCCGCGCCTGTTCGAAGCGCTGCGCGAGGCGCCGCCGAGCGCTGCTCCGGGCGCGGAGTAGCGATGCGCATCGTCGAGACCGGACGCCTCGGCCCGCGCCGCGTGCTCACGATCGCGGAGCTGGTCGGCGGCGTGCGCGAGCTCGTCGAGGAGCTCGGGCCCGTGTGGGTGGTCGGAGAGATCAGCAACCTGCGTCGCGCGGGCTCCGGGCATGCGTACTTCACGCTGAAGGACGACGACGCTCAGCTGCGCGCGGTGCTGTTCCGCGGCAACGCGGTGCGCCTGCCGTTCGATCCCGAGGAAGGGCTCGAGGTGATCGCAGGCGGCGAGCTCACGATCTACGGCGCGCGCGGCGATCTGCAGCTGATCGTGCGCCAGCTCGAGCCGCGCGGGCGGGGCGCGCTCCAGCTCGCGTTCGAGCAGCTGCGTGCGCGGCTCGAGGCCGAGGGTTTGTTCGCCGACGCGGAGAAGCGCGAGCTCCCGCGCTTCCCACGTCGCATCGGCATCGTGACGTCGCCGAGCGGCGCTGCGCTGCACGACGTGATCCACGTGACGGGCCGGCGCTTCCCTGCGACGCCGTTGTTATTGGCGCCGACGCGCGTCCAGGGGGCGGGCGCAGAAGACGAGATCGCGGCAGCGCTGGCAAGGCTCGCGCGCGCGCCCGACATCGATGTGATTCTGCTCGTGCGCGGCGGCGGGTCGCTCGAAGATCTGATGGCCTTCAACACCGAGCGCGTGGCGCGCGCGATCCGCGCGTGTCCCGTGCCGGTGATTGCGGGCGTCGGCCACGAGGTGGACGTGACGATCGCGGATCTCGCTGCGGACGCGCGCGCTGCGACGCCGTCGGCTGCGGCACAGCTGGCGCTGCCCGATCGCGGCGCCGTGGCGGGGGAGCTCGATGCGCTCGTGCACAACCTGCTGCGCGCCGCGCTCGGCAACACGCGCGATTCTCGCCGCACTCTCGCGGGCCTCACGCGCGCATTGCGCGCGCAGGCTCCGACCGCGCGGCTCGCGGCACGCCGCGTCCGGCTCGCCGGCCTCGCGCGCTCGCTGCTCGTCGCGGGCGGCGCGCTCGCGCGCGAACGCCAGCGCTCGCTCGCGCCGCTCGCCCTGCGGCTCACGAGCGCAGCGCAGCGCCTGGCGCCCGAGCACCGCGCCCAGCTCGGCACCGCCGCCGCGCGCCTCGATGCGCTCTCGCCGCTCGCGGTGCTCGGCCGCGGCTACGCGCTTGCCCGCGGTCCGCGCGGCGAGATCCTGCGCGACGCGCGCCAGCTCGCACCCGGCGACGAGCTCGCGCTGCGCCTCGCGCGCGGCGAAGTGAGCGCGACGGTGACGCGCGTGCGGGCGGAGGATTGACGCGGGCTTCACTGTTAGAGTCCGCCGTCATGCCTGCGCGCCGCACCTCGACGAAGCCGGAGCCCGATGCTTCGGGTGTTCTCTCGTTCGAGGGCGCGATGGAGAAGCTCGAGGGCATCGTCGACCGGCTCGAGTCTGGTGAGCTGCCGCTCGAGGAGGCTCTCGCGGCCTTCGAGGAAGGCGTCGCGCTCTCGCGGCGCTGCGCGGGGGAGCTCGACGCGGCGGAGCGGCGCATCGAAGTCCTCGTCGAACAAGGCGGCGCACTCGCGACCGAGCCCTTCGACGAGCCGGCGGGCGACGACGCGGACGACGCGCACTGATGGACGCGCGCGCCTGGCTGAAGCAGCGCGCGGCGCTGGTGGATGGCTTTCTCGAACAGCGCCTTCCCTCCGCCAGCGAGCCGCCGGCCGCGCTGCACGCTGCGATGCGCCACCTCGTCTTCCCCGGCGGCAAGCGGCTGCGCCCGGCCTTCGTGTTCGCGGGCTGCGAGGCGGCGGGCGCAACGCCCGAGCTCGCGCTGCCGGCGGCGGCGGCGGTCGAGCTCGTCCACACCTATTCGCTGATCCACGACGATCTGCCGTGCATGGACGACGACGCCGTGCGGCGCGGGCGTCCGACCGTGCACATCGCGTACGGTGAGGCGAATGCCGTGCTCGCGGGCGACGCACTGCTCGCGTTCGCGTTCGAGCTGCTCGCGGATGCCGAGGGAGCCTGTGGCGCGGCAGCGGTGGCCGCATGCACGCGGACGCTGGCGATCGCCGCCGGCTCGCGGCAGCTGGTCGGCGGGCAGGCGGACGACCTCGTGTTTGCGGCGGGCGGACCGGCCACGCTGGCGCGCGTCGAGTCGGTGCACCGGCGCAAGTCGGCGGCGCTGATCTCCGCCTCGGTCGTGTGTGGCGCGCGCATTGCGGGCGCGGACCGCGAGCTGCTGGCGCAGCTCGCAGCTTTTGGCGAAGAAGTCGGCGTGGCCTTCCAAATCGCCGACGACGTCCTCGACGCGGACCGAAACGAGGCGTGCTCGTCGGTCGCGGTGTTGGGGCTCCCTGCCGCGCGCGCGCGAGCGGAGGTGCTGCTCGCGAGCGCGCAGGAACGCATCGACGGGCTCGGCGAGAAGGGAGCTGCGCTGCGCATGCTGGCGGAGCTGGCCGTGCGGAGAGACGGATGAACGCTGCAGACGTGGAGCGGAGCTTGCTCGAGCGGATCGGGTCGCCCGAAGATCTGCGCGCACTCCCGCGTGAGCAGGTCGCCGCAGTCGCAGAGGCCGTGCGCGCCGAGATCGTGCGCACCGTCGCGAAGACGGGCGGGCACCTCGCGTCGAGCCTCGGCGCGGTCGAGCTGATCACCGCGCTGCACTACGTGTTCGACACGCCGCGCGATCGGATCGTGTTCGACGTCGGTCATCAGGCCTACGCCCACAAGATGCTGACGGGTCGCCGCGCGGGCTTCGAACACATTGGGCAGGAAGGCGGCATCGGCAAGTTCCTGCGCCGCAGCGAATCGCCCTACGACCATTTCGGCGCGGGTCACGCGGGTACCTCGATCTCGGCGGCGCTCGGCATGGCGCGCGCGATGCAGCATCAGCAGCGCGACAACGTCGCGATCGCGTTCATCGGCGATGGCGGCATGACGGCCGGCATGGCGTTCGAGGCGCTCAATCACGCCGGCGATCTCAAGCAGAAGAACCTGGTAGTCGTGCTCAACGACAACGAGATGTCGATCTCGCCGAACGTGGGCGCGATGTCGTCTTACCTGTCGCGCAAGCTATCGGCCCCGATGGTGCGGCGCGTGAAACATTGGGCGAAGGAATTCCTCAGCTCGATGCCGGGCGACATGTTGCACTGGGCGCAGAAGGCCGAGGAATCGCTCAAGGTCTTCTTCTCGCCAGGGCTCTTGTTCGAGGCGCTGAACTTCAAGTACGTCGGCCCGATTCAGGGGCACCGCGTCGAGATCGTGCTCGAGACGTTCGAGAATGTGAAGCAGATGCTGCGCGCGGGTGACGGCCCCATCCTCGTGCATGCGCTCACCGCGAAGGGGTACGGCTACGAGCCCGCGCAGAACGATCCGTTCAAGTACCACGGCGTGAACCCGTTCGATGTCGTGTCGGGCAAGTTCCATCCGAGCAAGCCCGGCCCGCCGAAGTATCAGCGCGTGTTCGCCGACACGCTGATCCGGCTCGCGCGCGAGGATGCCCGCATCGTCGGCATCACCGCCGCGATGGCGGATGGCACGAGCCTCGATCTCTTTCAGCGCGAGTTCCCGAGCCGCTTCTACGATGTCGGCATTGCCGAACAGCACGCCGTCACATTCGCCGCGGGCCTCGCGAGCGAGGGCATGAAGCCGGTCGCCGCGATCTACTCGACGTTTCTGCAGCGCGCCTACGACCAAGTCGTGCACGACGTGTGTTTGCAGAACCTCGACGTGACGTTCGCGATGGACCGCGCGGGCCTGGTCGGCGCCGACGGCGCGACGCATCAGGGCATGTTCGACATCGCGTTCCTGCGCACGCTGCCCAACATGATTTGCCTCGCGCCGAAGGACGAGAACGAGCTGCAGCATCTGCTGCGCACCGCGGTCGAATACCCGGGGCCCGCGGCGATTCGCTACCCGCGCGGCGAAGGCTTCGGCGTGCCGATGGACCTCGACATCAAGGCGATTCCCGTTGGCGAGGCGGAGTTGTTACGCGACGGCTCGGACGCCGCGATCGTCGCCTACGGCATCGTCGTGCATCCCGCGCTCGAGGCGGCGGGCGAGCTCGCCGCCGACGGCGTCTCGTGCGCCGTGCTGAACGCGCGCTTCGCGAAGCCGCTCGACGAGGCGCGCATCCTCGCGCTCGCGCGCAAGGTGCGCGCACTGATTACGGTGGAGGAGCACGCCGGTATGGGCGGCTTTGGCAGCGCAGTGCTCGAGCTGCTCGCGCGCGAGGGCATCATGATCCCGGTGCGTACGCTCGCGTTGGCCGACCACCCGCATGAGCAGGGCAGCCCCGCGACGCAGCGCGCCGCCGACGGCCTCGACGTGCCGGGCATGACGAAAGCCGTGCGCGCGCTGCTCGGCAGGCGCACCTAACAGGCGTGGAGCGCGAGCGCTTCAGGGGCAGTCTGCTCGGGCTCGCGATCGGCGACGCGGTCGGTACGACCGCCGAGTGCGCGCGCCGCGGCACGTTCGCGCCGCTCACCGACCTGGTCGGGGGCGGCCCATTCGGGCTGACTCCGGGCCAGTGGACCGACGACACGTCGATGGCGCTCTGCCTCGCGACGAGCCTCGCCGAGTGCGGCGGCTTCGACGCGCGCGACCAGATGCAGCGCTATTTGCGCTGGTGGCGCACGGGCTATCTGAGCTGCACGGGCGAGTGCTTCGGCATCGGCGCCACGACTCGCCGCGCGCTCGCGCGCTTCGCAGCCGAGGGCGAGCCGTTCGCCGGCAGCGAATCGCCGGACACCGCGGGCAACGGCTCGATCATGCGGCTCGCCCCGATCGCGCTGTTTTTCTTCCCCGACGCGAGCGCCGCCGAGCATTACGCCGCGGAGAGCTCACGCACGACGCACGGCGCGCAGGAGGCGCAGGGCGCGTGCCGCTTGCTCGCTGGGCTCCTCTGCCGCGCGCTCGCGGGCGAGAGCAAAGACGCGGTGCTGCGCGGCGCGGCGGCGAGCTTTCGCGGCGCAGCGAAGATCGAGGCGATCGCGCGCGCCGAGTTTCTAGCGAAGCCAGAGTCCGCGATCCGTGGCACTGGCTACGTCGTCGAATCGCTCGAGGCGGCGCTCTGGTGCTTCGCGCAGAGCGCGAGCTTCGCGGACGCGGTGCTGCGCGCCGCGAATCTCGGCGACGACGCCGACACGACCGCCGCCGTCTGCGGGCAGATCGCTGGCGCCTATTACGGAGTGGCAGGCATCCCCGCGGCTTGGCTCGCGAAGCTTGCAATGCGCGACGAGATCGCCGCGCTCGCAATGCGCCTCGCACACGGCGCGACGTCCCGATGAAAGCGAAGCCCACGAAGGCGCGCCTCGACGAGCTCGTCGTCGCGCGCGGGCTCGCGGAATCGCGCACGCGCGCGCAGGCGCTGATTCTCGCGGGGCGCGTGCTGGTCGACGACGCGCCGGTCGACAAGCCCGGCACGCGCGTCGCAGCCGACGCCGGCGTGCGCGTGCGCGGTGAGGAGCGGCGCTACGCGTCGCGCGGCGGCGAAAAGCTCGCGGGCGCGCTCGCGGATCTCGGCGTCGCCGTCGCTGGCCGGCGCTGTCTCGATGTCGGCGCCTCCACCGGCGGCTTCACCGACTGCTTGCTCCAGCACGGCGCGGCGCACGTGATCGCGCTCGACGTCGGTTACGGGCAGCTCGACGTGCGCTTGCGCAATGACCCACGCGTGCGCGTGGTCGAGCGCGTGAACGCCCGCGAGATGAGCG
>JANNKN010000840.1:0-11175 GCA_031396315.1 Deltaproteobacteria bacterium | reverse complement strand
GCCGAGACGTCGACGATTTCGTCGAGCCGCTTCAGGCCGCGCGGCGTGAACCAGGGGCTCGCGACCTTGCGATACTTGCGGTGGTCCGGCTGATCCATGTTGATGATCGTGCGCATCTGCATGAAGCCGCCCTCTTGTTGGGCGCGCCACTGCTCTTCGCGAATCGCGGTCATGCCGGGGGCGTTCAAATAAACGTCGGGCTGCTTCGAGACTTCGATGATGTCGGCGTGCTTGGTGATGGCCCAGAACGGCATCCAGCCTTCGGGCTCGAACCACGCGACCGGCGCCTCGCGCCGCAGCTGCTTCCACTCCGCCCACGGATAGCCGCGCTCCATGTAGCTGCGCGGCTCGATCAGGTGCTTGCCCTCGACGTTCATCGCGTTCTCCTTGGGTGCCCGCGCAGGATGCCGCAGCCGAAGCGAGCGGCCAGGCGTTACGGTGTGCCGCCATGCAGATGTCTGCGATCAACGGACGAATTTCGGCGCCGCTCGCTGAGCGCGTGCTCGCAAGGCTCGGCTTCGCGGCCGCGCCCGCACCCAACCGTGCGGGGCTCGACGCGCTGTACGCGGCGTGGTGCCGCAGCGTGCCATTCGACAACGTGCGCAAGCTGATCCATCTGCGTGCGAACGATCCAGCCCCGTTGCCCGGAGATTCGCCCGAAGAGTTCTTCGCGGCGTGGCTCGCATCCGGCGCAGGCGGGACTTGTTGGGCGCTGCATGGCGCACTCTGCGCGCTGCTCGAGGCCTGTGGCTTCGAAGCGCGCCGCGCGCTCGCCACCATGCTGGTTGCGCCGGATCTGCCGCCGAATCACGGCAGCGTGACGGTGCAGCTCGACGGCGAGACGCTGCTCGTCGATGGCACGCTGCAGCACGGAACTCCGCTCGCGCTCGACGCCGCGCGCGCGACCGAGATCGTGCACCCGGCGTGGGGCGTGCGCGCGCGGCCCGCCGGCGCCAACTGGCTCGTGCGCTGGCGCTCGCCCTTCCGGCTCGAGGGCATGGATTGCCGCATCGATTCGCTGACCGGCGACGCCGCAGAATTCCGCACGTATCACGAGGCGACGCGCGCGTGGAGCCCTTTCAATTTCCAGCTGAGCCTGCGCATTCATCGCAATGGTGGCGTGCTGGGGGCGACGCGTGGCGAACGCATCGACATCGACGCGGCGGGGGCGGTGTCGCGCGCACCGCTCGTCGGCGCGGAGCGGCTTCGCTTCCTGATCGAGGAAGCCGGCATCGGCGAGGCCTTGGCGGTGCAGGTGCCCGAGGACGTGCCCATGCCGCCGCCGCTCGGTAGCCGCTCGGAGTCGGCTGCGACCTAATGGCTCGCGTCCACGCGCAGGTGGAGGTGCGCGAGCCGGCGCACGAACACGCTCGGCACGTGGCGTGGCGGCGCGCTCTCGTCGAGCGCGAGGCTGCGCGTCGCGGCCAGCAGTTCCTCGAGCGCGACGCGCGCTTCGAGCCGTGCGAGCGCCGCGCCCACGCAGAAGTGCACGCCGCGCCCGAAGCTGAGGTGGCCCCGCGGATGCGCGCGCGCGAGATCGATCTCGTCCGCGCGCGGGACGACCGCTTCGTCGCGATTCGCCGAGGCCCATAGCAACGCTGCGCGCGAACCCGCTGGCAGGCTGACACCGCCGAGAGTGAGTGCTTGCGCGACGTGGCGATAGTGGAACTTGAACGGCGGCTCGAGCCGCAGCGCTTCTTCGAGGAAGGCGGGCACGAGCTCGGGCCGTTTGCGCAACTCGCGCTGAAGCTCGGGGCGCTCGGCGAGCAGCCGCGTCGCGCTACCGATGAAGCTAGCGGTCGACTCGCCGCCCGCGCCGACGAGAATCACCGCGATGCCGAGTGCGGTGCGCTCGGCCATCTCGCCGCGCTCGACGGCGCGCGCCAACGCATCGAGCAGCGGCGCGCCTGCGCGCAAAGCCACGTCGCCTCGCGCGGAGGAGAAGTGGCGCGCGAGGTATGCCGCGTGCTCGCCGGCAACCCGCGCGAGCGCAGCGAGTTCCGCATGCGTGATCACGCCGGCGAGCATCGCGCCGCCTTGCATCGCCCAATGCTGGACGCGCGCCAGATCGGTGTGCGGTATCCCTAACAGTTTCGAGATCGCCTCACTCGGAAGGGGATCCGCGATCGCCGCGACGTAGTCGCCGCCCCGCTGCACGAATGCGCGCGTGCGGGCCCGCGCTCGCGCGCGGAGCCACGGCTCGAGCTCGGCGACGCGGCCGGCCGCGAGCTCCGGCTGCACGGCGCGGCGATGGGCGGCGTGCACTGGGTCGTCCGCGGTCGCGAGCACGTCGGTCGAATCGCCGATCCCCGCCATGTCGAAGACCCCCGGCTCGCCGCGGGGCCCCGTCACCAGCAGCCCCGTCAGACGGCTCGAGAGCGCCTGAGTTTGCGCCACGGCCGTCGCCACGAGTGCCGCGCTCGCAACCAGGAAGACGCCGCTCGATCCCACTTCCACGACGGGGGCCTCGCGGCGGAGTTGCGCATAGAACGCGTGCGGGCGCTCGATCGCCTCCGGGCTGTAGAAGAGATGGGCGGCCTCGGCAGGGGTGATCACGGCGCCCGAGCGTCGCGCGGCGGGGGCGGCGCCGCAGCGGGGTTCTTGACGAATCCGAATATTTGGGAAATATTTCCCAAAGTAGAACGAATGCTGAGCCGAAAGACGGCTGAGTACGGAGCAACGAAATGGCCTCGAATCGGACTGCCGACCGCGCACTCGAGCGACTCGGCGCCACGCGGGCCGCGCCCTTGCCCCCCAAGACGAAAGTTCCCCGGAAGGAAATCCAATGACCCAGCTCTGTCTCTCACTCTCCCTCGCGTTGGCGATGGGGCTCACCTTCGCGCTCCCGACCGCCTCGCTCGCGAAGGACAAGCTGCGCCAGGAAGTGCAGCTCCAGAACACGGGCGTTGCGCCTGCTGCGGACGGCAAAGCGGAGCTCCGGATCCGCAAGAAGAACCGCATGAGCTTCAACGTCGAGGCCGAGGACCTTGCGCCCGCGAACTACGACGTAGTCGTCGGGGGCGTGCTGCGCGGCACGCTCGACGTCCGGACCCTTCCGGACGGTCGCGTCGAAGGCGAGATCGAATTCGACACGAAGCGCGAGCCCGGCCACGTCCCGCTCAGCTTCGACCCGCGCGGCCAGCTCGTGACGGTCGAGCGCTCCGGCACGGTCTATCTCCAGGTCGTGTTCCCCGGTAGCGCGTCGAGCGGCGGCGGCAGCTGCACCCCGTAACAACAGGCGCGGTGTTCGCGTCGAGGCTGCCCGCACCAGCGGGCGGTCTCGACCGGGCCCCGTCCACGAGCTGACCCGACGCCATGCAAGATCGCCCCGCGCTCGCCGCCGCCGTACGCAGTGTGCTGCGACCGCTCGTGCGCGTCTTGCTCCGCAACAAAGTCGACGTTTGGACTCTCGTCGAAACCGTGAAGCAGATCTACGTGGACATCGCTTCCAAAGAGTTTCCCGCCACCGAGCGCAAGCCGACCGTCTCGCGCGTCTCACTGATCACTGGACTCACGCGCAAAGAAGTGAGCCGGCTCTGGGAGCAGGGCGTGAGCGCAGGCGTCGACACGTCGCGCTACAGCCGCGCTGCCAACGTCGTGACGGGCTGGATCCGCTCGCCCGGTTATCAGGATCCGAACGGCGATCCGCTCGAGCTCGCTCTCGATGACTCGCGCCGCTCATTCAGTGAGCTCGTGCGGCGCTTCGGCGCAGACGTGACCCCGCGCGCCCTACTCGACGAGTTGCTGCAGGCCGGCGCCGTCGAACGAACACCGTCGAATCGCCTCCGACTTCTCACGCGCGGCTACGTGCCTCGTACCGACGCCGACGAGAAGCTCGGAATCCTCGGCTCGGACGTTGCAGACCTGATCTCCAGCGTCGACCACAACATCGTCAGCGCGCCCGAGCAGGCGTTCTTCCAGCGCAAGGTCGCGTACGACAACCTCGTCGCCGGCTGCCTGCCGGAGCTGCGCGAGCGCGCGGGGCGGCGCGGACAAACGCTGCTCGAAGCGCTCGACGAGTTCATGGCCGCGAATGATCGCGATGCGAACCCGAGCGTCAGCGGCGAAGGTCGCCACCGCGCCGTGATCGGGATTTATTACTACGAAGAGCCTGTGCTCGCGAAGCCGGACTCGGAGGCGGAAGAAGATGCGTAAATTGATCGCGCTCGCGTTGATCGCGGCGCTCGCGCTCGGTTGCGGCGGCGCCAGCCTCGCGGGCGGCGGCATCGGCGGCAGTGGACTCTCGTCCGGCGCCGTCACCGGCTTCGGCAGCATCTTCGTCACCGGCACCGAGTACGACACGAACTCCGCCAGCGTCACACTCGAGCGCGTCGCGAGCCCGGCGTCCGCGCTGCGGCTCGGCATGGTGGTCGTGGTCGAGGGCGATCGGGCCGGCACGACCGGTACGGCGGAGACCGTCAGCTACGACGACGAGATCGAAGGGCCGATCACGGCGATTACGGTCGTGTCGCTCGACGAGAAGCAGCTCACGATCCTCGGCCAGGTCGTGACGATCGAGCGCACGCTCACGCAGTTCGATGCAAGCGGCGCGATCGTCGTACCCGACTTCGACACGATCGCGGTGAACGACATCGTCGAGATCAGCGGCTTCCGGCGCGCTGCCGACATCCAGGCGACCTACCTCGAGAAGAAGGGCGCGTTCGCTGGCGGAACGCCGAGCGTCGAGCTGAAGGGCACGGTGAGCGGGGCCTCGGGCCAGAGCTTCGTGCTCGGCACCATCCTCGTGAACTGGAGCAACGCGACGACGCTCGCGGATCTGCCGAGTGGGGGCCCGACCAACGGCGACTTCGTCGAGGTCGAAGGCACGCTGACGAATGCGACGACCGTCCAGGCGGCGCGCATCGAACGCGAGGACGCGTTCACCGGCGACCGCGACGACTTCGAGATCGAGGGCACCGTCACGCAGTTCGCATCGCTCGCGAACTTCCGCGTGGACGGCCAGCTCGTGAACGCGAGCGGCGCGGGCGTGCAGTTCGAGCCCAACAATCCCGCGTTCGTGCGCGACGGCGTGCGCGTCGAGGTCGAGGGCGAGCTCGTGAACGGCACGCTGATCGCGGCCAAGGTGAAGCAGCGCGACGGCGAGGCGCGCGTGCATGCGCAGATCGCCGCCGCGGGCGACATCGACGGCGCCGCACGCACGGTGCGCCTGCTCGGCATCACGATCCGCGCCGACGACTCGACGCAGTTCGAGGACGACTTATTGGGAGTCCCCGACCTCGCGATCGCCGACTTGGCCGCGGGCGACTTCCTCGAGGTGCGCGGTGTCGAGGACGGCTCGGGCGGAATCCTCGCGACGGAGATCGAGCGCGCTGACGGCCCCGACGACGTGCGCCTGCGCGGCGGCGTGACCACCTTCGACGCCGATCCCTCGGGCGGGCGTTCGGTCTCGATCCTCGGCGCGCTGGTTCCGACCGACGCGAACACGCAGTTCACAGGATTCTCGGGCTCCGTGAACGACGAGGACGACTTCTACGCGGCGGTGCAGGTGGGCGACTTGCTCGACGCCGAGGACGAGGAAGACGGCGACGAGACCGCGATCGACGTCGCGGACGAGATCGAGTTCGAGACGCCATGAGGGTTTGCCTCACCGAAGAACGGACTGGCTCGGCCGATGCACCCCTGACTCCTCAAGAGGAATTTCCCCCATGAAGGCCGTTCACTCGCTGAGCTGCGACTCGACCCCCAACGCCCTCTCTAGCGTTCCTGTCGGCGCAGAAGCCGCGCGGATCGCACGCGCCGCACGCGCGTACTCGACGCGCCGCGCGAACTCCGTGGCGATGCAGGCGCTGCGCACGGATCTCGCACCCAAGACCGGCGATCTCGTGCTCGCGCGCGTCGCGAAACTCGGGCAGCACTTCCGCTTGCACCTTCCGAATGGGCGCAGCCAGAATTTGTGGCCCGGCGACGAGATCGTGGTCGCGTATGCCGATCGCTACGCCCCGAGCCAGTACGAGGCGCACGTGCCGGCTGACCTCGGGCCGTGCAATCTCGCGGCGAGTGGCGGTATCGCCGCGCGCGTCGTCGTCAGCAACGCGAAGCTCGGCAAGCGCCCCACCGAGATCGAGCCGATCGGGCTCATCTGCCACGATCGCTGCGCGCCCGCGCTGAACGTCGCGGATTTCGCGCTCCGGTCACTACCGCCTGCAACTCGCCGAATGACGACGATCGCGGTCGTCGGTTCGGCGATGGACTCGGGCAAGACCAGCGCGCTCGCGCATCTCGCCAAGGGCATCTCGCGGCTCGGCGTGCAGGTCGGCTACGCGAAGCTCACAGGCACGGCCGCCGGGGGCGACCCGTGGCAGCTGGTCGACGCGGGCGCGGCGCCAGTGCTCGACTTCACTGATGTCGGCTTCGCCTCGACGTCGCGCGTCTCGACGCCGCTGCTCGAGCGCGTCTGCGAACAACTCGTGCTTCGGCTCCAGCGCGCGGGCGTCGAGGTCGCGCTGCTCGAGATCGCCGACGGCCTCTTCCAGCCCGAGACCGCCGCACTGCTCGCGAGCCCGCGTTTGCGGAATCTGGTCGACGGCATGCTTTACGCCTCGGTCGATGCGCTTGGCGCCGCGCACGGTGCGAGCCTCATCAGCGCGCAAGGTCATCGCTTGCTCGGGCTGACGGGAATGCTCGCTGCGGCACCGTTGCTCGTGCGCGAGGCCCAGGCAGCGACTGATCTGCCCGTATACGACCGCAGCGATCTCGCAGACGCCTCGGTCGCCGCGAAGCTGCTCGCAGCCGCGCGCGAGCCCCTGTCGTGAGCGCGCTGCCGACACGCGGCCGGATTCTGCGCGCGCGTACGCGCGACGAGTTCGCGCTCGAGTACCTCGCGGTTTGCCCAATGAGTGCGCTCGCGGACGCGCCGTTGCTCGTCGCGGTGCACGGTTATTCGCGCAATGCCGCGGAGCAAATCGAGCGCTTCGCGCCGCTCTGCGCGGCAGCAGGAATCGTGTTGGCCGCGCCGCACTTCGACGTGGAGCGCTTCAAGGACTATCAGCGCCTCGGCCAGCGAGGCGTGCGCGCCGATCATGCGCTCGACGCGATGATCGCCGAGCTGCGCGGCTCGCTCGACATGCTGCTCGGCCGCGTCTCCCTGTTCGGGTTCTCGGGCGGCGGGCAGTTCGTACACCGCACCGTAATGGCTCACCCGAAGCGCTTCCTCAACGCTGCGGTCGCAGCGCCGGGTTGGTTCACGTTCCCGAACCGTGAGCACGCGTATCCGCTCGGCGTGCGCGGTGCGCGCAAACCGCTCGGCGTGCGCCTGCGCCCTGAGGCTTTCCTGCGCGTGCCGATCCTGGTCGCGGTGGGCGAGCACGACGCCGACGAGAACGGCGAGAATTTGCGTCGCGAAACGAGGCTCGACGCCCAGCAGGGCACGAGCCGACTCGAGCGCGCGGCGCGCTGGGTTCGCGCGATGCAGGACGCTGCGAGCGCGCACGGCTGCCCGCCGCTGGCGCGCCTCGCGCTGATCCCCAATGCCTCGCACTCCTTCGCGGACTGCATGGACAACGGGCTCGGGGAACTCGTGCTCGCGCACGTCGGCGCGCTCGCCGCCAAGGCTCTTCCGACGCGCAAGCGGCTCACCGCGCAAGGCTGAGCCCCCCGCGCAGCGCACTCGACACCATCAAGAACTCTCAGGGGATCCCCATGAATCGCACATTTTTCGGCATCGCACTGACTCTCGCGCTCGCGAGCGCGGCCCACGCGGAGGTGGATTTCTCCGCGGACGAGGGCCTCGTGTTCCGCTTGAAGGAAATCGACACGCGCGTCCATCTCGGAGGTCGGTTCCATTTCGATTACGCGTTCTTCGACGACGACCTAACACCCATCGACGACGACTTCGACGTGCGCCGGGGTCGCCCGCTGCTCGAAGTCGAGGTTGGCGACGACTGGAAGGCGAAGTTCGAGTACGAGCTCGGCGTGAAGTCGCAGGGCATTCGCGCGGCCTGGCTTCAGTGGGACGGCATCGAGCATCTGAGGGTGCGCGCCGGAAACCAGACGATTCCGTTCGGCCTCGAGGAAATGGAGAGCTCGAACGACATCGTGTTCAACGAGCGCTCGATCGCGTCAGCGCTCGCGCCGAACTATGGCACCGGTGTCGTAGTCACGGGAAACGGCCGTCTCGTCGGGCGCAGCCGCTTCACGCTCGCCGGCGGCGTCTACACGCAGCCATTCAGCGATGTCGACTACGACCGGCACAACAGCGACCACGTCGGCTACGCCACCCGCGCGACATTCGCGCCGATCGCGCGCAAGCGGGTGGTTCTCCAGTTCGGCGCCTCGCTCGACTATCGCAGCATCGGCGGCGACGACGAGTGGAGCGTTCAGCGCAACCCCGAGTCGCAGCTCATGCCGAGCCTGATTGGCGTCTCGCTCTCGGACGTCGCGACCACCACGACCTTCGGCTTCGAGAGCGCCGCCATGTACGGGCCCGTGCTCTTCCAGGCCGAGTACATGCGGGCGGGCGTCGATCGCCAGGGCAGCAGCTCGCTCTCCGATGCGGACTTCGACGGTGCGTACGCGCAGCTGAGCTGGGTGATCACGGGCGAGCGGCATCGCTACTCGCGCTCGCTCGCGAGCTTCGGCGGCGTGCGGCCGCGCAGCGAATGGGGCGCAGTCGAAGTGGGCGTGCGCTGGAGCATGCTCGACCTCACGGATTCCGGCGTGCTCGGCGGCGAGGCCGACGCCTTCACCGTGGGCCTCAGCTGGTGGATTCGCGAGAACGCGCGCCTGATGTTCAACTACATCAAAGTCGATGCGAAGCTGTCGGGCAGTCTGCTGTCCGACGAGCCGCAAGTCTTCGCGTTGCGCTTCATCTATCACCTGTAATAGGAGACAGCGTGCGCGGGCGAGCCAACGTCTCGAGGCCGAGCGAATGAGCGTCCCGCGTGTGCTCGCGGGACGCCGTCGTGCGCTCGTGGCGCAGCTCGTCGCGAACGGCCTGGCGCAGGCAGTCGCGGCGCTCGGCGGAGCGGGCGCGTTACACGCGGCGCTCACTGCGCCGCCGCTCGACGTACGCGTGCTCGTTGCGCTCGCCGCTTCGGGCGCCGCACTGCTCGCACTGCGCGTGCACGCCGCCGGCGTCGCCGAGCGCCTCGGGCAGGACTATGTGACGCGCGTGCGCCTGCGCATTTTCGAGGCTGTCACCGCGCGGCCGGCGCACGGCGCACAGAACCGCGCCGGCCTCACCATGACGCGAGTGATTACGGATCTCTCTTCGCTGAAGCGCTGGGTGAGCGATGGCATCGCGCGTAGTCTCGTCGCGGGCGTCACGATCGCAGGCGCGCTCGGTGGGCTCGCGCTCGCGCACCCCGCAGCGTCGCTCGCGCTGGGCGCGGTGGCGCTCGGCTGCGCCGCGCTCGCGGCCGGGCTCGCGCCGCTGCTGCGCGCGTATGTGCGCGAGGCGCGCCGCCGGCGGGGTCGCCTCGCGAGCAATCTCGGTGAGAAACTGCTCGCGTCGCAAACCGTGCGACAGCTCGGGCGCACGCAGGAAGAACTCGCGCGGGTGCGCACGCACAGCGGCTGGCTTCGCGACTCGCTGGTGCGCCGTGCTCGCGTAGCCGAGGCGGTCGTCGCGCTGCCGAATCTCGCGACGCCGCTCGCGCTCGCGGTGTGGCTCGCACTGCGAGGCACGAGTGCACCGGGCGAGCTCGCTGCGGGTGTGCTCGTGCTCGGCGTGCTCGGCTCTGCATTGCGGGATCTCGCGCGCGCGCTCGAGCACCGCATCGCGTTCGAGGAAGGCCACCGCCGCATCACGCAGCTGCTGGAATCGCCGCGGCTGGTGGAGAAGCGCAGCGCACGCGCGCTCGAGGGCAGCGGGCCGCTCGCGATCGAGTTCGTGGGCGTCACGGTCGGCAGCGCGCTCTGCGAGGTGACGCTCTCGGCGAAGGCCGGCGAGCGTGTGCTCGTGACGGGGCCGACGGGCTCCGGTAAGTCGACGCTGCTCTCACTCGCGGCGCGTCTGCTCGATCCCGACGAAGGTGAAGTGCGGCTCGACGGCCAGCCGTTGCGCACACTCGCGCTCGACGCAGTGCACGAGGCCGTGCAGCTCGTTTCGCCGGAGCTTCCGCTGCTGCGCGGAAGCGTCGCGGAGAACGTAAGCTACGGCGCCGAGGGCGACGATCCCGACTGGCTGCTCGCAGTCTCGCTTGCGTGCGGCCTAGTAGACGATGCTGCGCTGCCCGAAGGCCTCGCGACTCGCGTCGAGGAGCGCGGCGCGAACTTGCATGCGGGCCTGCGCGCCCGCATCGCGCTCGCGCGCGCCGTCGCGATGAAGCCGCGCTTGTTATTGGTGGACGACGCGTTGTTCGCCCTCGACGACGGCGCGCGCTGCGCGCTCGATCGAGTGCTCGCATTGAACCCCGCGACGGCGCTGGTGGTAGGCCGAGAGGACGCGGCCGCTCCCGCGGAGCAAATTTGGCGGCTCGGCCCGAGCGGGCCGTCGAGCTCGGCGCGCTGAGCCGCTCACCGCGGCATTCGCGTCGCGCGCTTCGCCGCGCTCACGGCTTCGCCGCCAGCCCCACCATCACCACCGCCATGCGCACCGGCTTCCCGCTCTTGTTACGCCACGCGTGGTTCGTCGCGCGCTGCACGACACAGTCGCCGGGGCCGAGCTTCATGCTGCCGCGGTCGAGCTCGAGGGTGATCTCGCCGTCGAGGATCAGCACGTAGTCGAGCGTGTTGGTGCGGTGGAAGGATGCGTCCGCGCCGTGACTGGCACCCTGCGCACGTAGGTATTCGGCGACGACCGCGTCGTCGGGTAGCTCGAACACGCGGAACGTGGTGGCGCCGGGCAGCGGTTCGAGACGCGCAGTGGCGCCGCCTGTGCTCGCGGCCTCAGCGGCGGTGAGCGGCGCGCCGGCCGCGCTCGCCCAAATCTCCGTGAACTGCGGCGAGACGTCGTCGGCGGTCTCGAACTGCGACTTCCCGTTCGCATCGGTAGCCGTAATGACACGCTTCATTCGGCTCCTCTGCGCTCCGGACCCACGTTCAGAGGGAGGCGTACGCCGCGGCGAGCAGCCGGCGCGGGCGCGGGTCGACGAGCCACGCGCCGGTGTGCATCAGGTTCATCGCGTAGCCGAACGAGAGGCGGTGCTCGGGATCTGCGTGGCTGTAGGAGCCGCCCGCGCCACCGTGGCCGAATGCGCGCGGGTTCGGGCCGAG
>JANNKN010000770.1:0-3181 GCA_031396315.1 Deltaproteobacteria bacterium | reverse complement strand
CTTCGCGAAGAAGGTGCTCGCGGTCGCGGTTCACAATCACTACCGGCGCATCGAGAATCAGGGCCGCCTCGGCGAAGTCGAGCTGCAGAAGTCGAACATCCTGCTGCGGGTGCTTGCGGCCGCCCTTCGGCGGCACGCTCGCCATCGTGCCCTCGATGATCTTCAGCAACGCCTGCTGTACGCCCTCGCCGGACACATCGCGCGTGATCGACGGGTTCTCGCTCTTGCGCGCGATCTTGTCGATCTCGTCGATGTAGATGATGCCGCGCTGCGCCCGCTCGACGTCGTAATTCGAAGCCTGCAGCAGGTTCAGGATGATGTTCTCGACGTCCTCGCCGACGTAGCCCGCCTCGGTGAGCGTGGTCGCGTCCGCAATCGTGAACGGCACGTCGAGCATCTTCGCGAGCGTCTGCGCCAGCAGCGTCTTGCCAGAACCGGTCGGGCCGAGCAGCAGGATGTTCGACTTCTGCAGCTCGACTTCGCCGAGGCGGCCCTGATTCTCGATGCGCCGGTAGTGATTGTGAACCGCGACCGCGAGCACCTTCTTCGCGAAGTCTTGGCCCACCACGTAGTCATCGAGGAAGGCGCGGATCTCGTGCGGCTTCGGAACCTTCGACGTCTCGCGCCGGGATTCCTCTTGCCCGTATTCCTCGGCGATGATGTCGTTGCACAGCTCGATGCACTCGTCGCAGATGTAGACAGTGGGACCCGCGATCAGCTTGCGGACTTCGCGTTGGCTCTTTCCGCAGAAGGAGCAAGACAGGTTCGCGTTGTCGTCGCGCTTCTTCACGTCTTCGCCGCCCCCCGGATCCCGCGCTGCGCACCCGCCGCGGCAACCGGCCGCGGACGATGAGCCGCCACTTGATCGACGATCCCGTAAGCACGGGCCTCTTCGCCACTCAGATAGTAATCGCGCTCGGTGTCGTGGGCGATCTGTTGCACCGATTGTCCCGTATGGCCCGAGATCACTTCGTTCAGGCGATCGCGCAGCTTGAGAATCTCTTTGGCCTGGATGTGGATGTCCGAGGCCTGGCCGCGCGCGCCGCCCCACGGTTGATGAATCATCACGCGTGAGTTGGGCAGCGCGCTGCGCTTGCCCTTCGCGCCCGCTGCGAGCAGAACGGCCGCCATCGACGCCGCCTGGCCGATGCAGAACGTGGTCACGTCGGGGCGGACGTATTGCATGGTGTCGTAGATCGCGAGGCCCGCCGAGATCGCTCCGCCCGGTGAATTCACGTAGAGGTGGATGTCCGCGTCCGGGTCCTCGGCTTCGAGGAAGAGCATCTGCGCGATGATCAGGTTCGCGTACTCGTCGTGGATCTGGCCGCTCAGGAAGATGATGCGGTCGCGCAGCAGCCGCGAATAGATGTCGTAGATGCGCTCGCCGCGGTGATCCTGCTCGATGACGTTGGGGATGAGAGGCATCGCGTGCTCGCGGGCTCCGGTCGGTTGGCCCCGGCGCTCTCGGCAGCGCACGGAGTTATCAGGGTCGCACTCCACGAAGAGAGCGAGCCCACCCCGCGGTCGACCCGGCCGCGCAACGTCAGCGCTCGCGCGCTAGCTCGACGGCTCGGCCACCTTAGCCAGGGCGAGGACTCGGTCAAGCGCCTGATCGATGCGCAAGCGCCCGCGCAGGTTGTCGAGCAGCCCGCGCTCCTCGTATTGCTTGCGCAAGCGATCGGCAGCGAGGCCCTGATCGCGCGCCATCTGCGCGATGCGCTCTTCCAACTCGGCGTCGGCCACGGCGATCTTCTCGTCATCGGCGATCGCCTCTAGCAAGAGGTTTTCGCGCACCTCGCGCTCGGCATCCGGGCGCCACTCCTCTTCCCACTGCGCCATGCGCTGGTGGAGCTCCTCGTGGGGCATGAACTGGGCGAGTTGTTGGTGTGCCATTTCGAGCCGTTGCGTGAGCCTGCGGGACACGAGACCCGGCGGCACTTCGAACGAGGCGCGCGCGAGCAGCGCTTCCAACACGCTGCGGCGCAGCTCTTCGCGCGCGGCCTTTTCGCGGCGCGCGGCGAGATCGCTGCGCACGTGCTCGCGCAGTCCGCTGGCGGTGGTGACACCCTCGTCACCGAGCGACTTCGCGAACTCGTCGCTCAGCTCCGGCGTCTCGCGCTTCTGCACCGCCTTCACCGTCACTGCGAACACGGCGCTCTTGCCCTGCAGCTCCGCGGCGCCGTAGTCCGCCGGGAACGAGACGTTCAGCTCGCGCGCATCGCCTGCGCGCGCGCCTTTCAGCTGCTCCTCGAAGCCGGGGATGTAGCCCCCCGTGCCGATCTCGATGGACGCGCCTTCCGCACTGCCACCCTCGAAGAGCTTGCCGTCGATCGAGCCCTGATAATCGATCGTGAGCGTGTGACCCGTGTCCGCCGGCCCGCTCGCATCGATCAGCGGCGCACGCCGCGTGCGCAGCGCGGTGAGCTCCTGCTCCACCTCGTCGTCCTGCACCGTGACCGTCGGCTTCGTGCCGGGAAGCCCGCGCCACTCGGGCAGCGCGATCTTCGGCAGGACCTCGATCGTCGCCGTGTACTTGAAGGCGCGATCCTGCGCGGGCGGCTCGGCCTCGATCTGGGGCTCGGCGACCGGCGCGATACCCGTCTGCTGCACCGCCTCCGGCAGCGTCTCGTTGACGAGGGCGCGCTCGATCTCTTCGCGCAGCGAGGCGCCGTACAGGCTCTCGAGCACATTGCGCGGAACCTTGCCCGGCCGAAAACCCTTCACGCTCACGGTGCGGCTGAGGTCGCGATAGGCGTTGTCGAACGCCTTGCGCACGCGCGCGGGGTCGACCTCGACCGTCAGCGTGCGGATCACCGGGCTGGTTTCGACGGCGGAGACGGAGACGCTCATGAACCCTCTCGAAGCTGGTGCCGGGGACAGGACTCGAACCTGCACGTCCTAGGGACGGAGGCTTCTAAGACCTCTGCGTCTGCCAGTTCCGCCACCCCGGCGCGAAAGGCATGCATGCTAGCGAGCTGAGTCCGCGTCGCCGCCCTGCCCGAGAGGGGATCCGCGGGTCTCCCATAGTCCGATGGCCCCGCTTATAAGACTGGGCGCGTAGAGCTGGGGCAGACTCAGGCGCCATGAAGGTCGGCTTGCTCCAATTCTTCTCTTGGCCCGATCGCAAGCTGCCGCTGGCCGCCGTCTACGAGCGCGCGCTTCGGCGCATCGACGTAATGGA
>JANNKN010000712.1:0-1148 GCA_031396315.1 Deltaproteobacteria bacterium | reverse complement strand
CATCACCAAGGCTTCGCTCTCGACCGAGTCGTGGATCTCGGCGGCCTCCTTCCAGGAGACGACGAAGGTCCTTACGGAAGGCTCGATCTGGGGGAAGACGGACCTGCTGCACGGCCTCAAAGAGAACGTGATCATGGGTCGCCTGATCCCGGCGGGCACCGGCCTCGCTCGGTACACGAACATCGGGATCCAGATCGACGCACCGGCGAGCGGCTTCCAGTTGGAAGAGGCGAGCAGCTCGAGCCTGCCCGAGCTTCCGCCCCTCGAGCTTCCGCGTGTGGCGGAAGACGACGCCGATGCGGCGGAGGACGCGAGCGACGAGCTGCCTGCGTAGCAGTCGTCGAGCGACCCGCGAGAATGGGGCCGCCGAGTCGAGCAGACTCGGCGGCCTCGTGTTTTTACAGGTCCGATGCCTCGGACGATCCGTCCGATCGACGATTTCGCTCGAGCGCGGCGTAGCGTCTCGTTGACACTGCATCGAGCCTCAGTATCCTGCCGCCCCTTCGAGGTTTTTGGGTCGCCGCCCACCGGCCACCCCGGTCGACGAGAAGATTGCCCGAACCGACTCATCCCGGACGCTTCTAAGAAGCCGGGATGCCCAGTTCCGGCCTCCTCGCCTCCGCGGGTGTCGCTGCACGGGGCTTTGCGCATTTCAAAACATCGAGCGCAGAGCAGGCCGACCCATCGCCGGAGATCGAATGCCCACAGTTCAACAGCTCCTTCGCGCCGGACGAACCGCGAACCGCAAGAAGTCGAAGTCGCCGGATCTCGGCTCCTCGCCTCAGCGCCGTGGCGTCTGCATCCGCGTCTTCACGCAGACGCCGAAGAAGCCGAACTCGGCGCTGCGCAAGGTTGCCCGCGTCCGCCTGACGAACGGCAACGAAGTGAACGCCTACATCCCCGGTGAAGGCCACACGCTGCAGGAGCACTCGGTGGTGCTGGTGCGCGGCGTGAGCGACAAGGAGCAACCCGTCTTCCCGTACCACAACGTGCGCGTCACGCTCGATTAGACCGGCGACGCGACCCGCAAGCAGAGCCGTTCGAAGTACGGCGCCAAGACGCCCAAGTAATTCGTCAACTGCGGCGGCTCGATCTCGAGCCGCCGCGCTTCTTCTGAGAGAGCCTGATGCCCCGACGTCGAGTCGTTG
>JANNKN010000710.1:0-3480 GCA_031396315.1 Deltaproteobacteria bacterium | reverse complement strand
CGCGTGCTGCTCGTCGACGCTTACGGCCCCGCGCACGCGCGCGCGTCCAGTGGCGGCGAGTCGCGCATGACGCGCGGCAGCTATGGCCCGGACGAGATCTACACGCGCATGGCGCACGAATCGCTCGCGCAGTGGAGGTGGCTCTCCGAGCGCAGTGGACTGCCGATCCTGCACGAGCTCGGCGTGCTGTTCTTCTTCGGGCAGCGCGAGAAGTACGTCGACGACACGCTCGCCGTGCACGCAAAGCTCGGCTTGCCGACGCGGGTGCTGGAGCGTGCGGAGCTGCAGCGGCGCTGGCCGCAGGCGCGCTGGGACGACGTCGCGCTGGGAATCTTCGAGCCCGCGTTCGGCGCGTTGATGGCGCGGCGCGCGGTGCAGACGCTGGTGCAGGAGCTCGCCCGTGCCGGTGCCGAGCTGCGCATCGATACGGTGAAGCCGCCCGCCGCGAGCGGGGGTGCGCTGGCCGAGCTCGAGCTCGGAAGCGGTGAGCGCCTGCGCGCTCCGCGCTTCGTGTTCGCGTGCGGGCCCTGGCTCCCGAAGCTGTTCCCCAGCGAGCTCGGCGGCCGCATCTTCCCCACGCGCCAAGAGGTCTTCTTCTTCGCGCCGCCGGCGGGCGACGCGAGCTTCTCGCCGCAGAAATTTCCCGGTTGGGCCGACTTCAACGCCGGCGATATCTATTATGGCTTCCCCGACCTCGAGGCGCGCGGCTTCAAGATCGCGCACGACCAGCACGGCCCCGCGATCGACCCTGATTCCGGCGACCGCATCGCGAGCGCCGAGGGCCTCGCCGATGTGCGCAGCTATCTCGCACGGCGATTTCCGACGCTCGCGGAGCGGCCGCTCGTCGAGTCACGCGTGTGCCAGTACGAGAACAGCGCGAACGGGGACCTGCTGATCGATCGCCATCCGACGGCGCAGAACGTGTGGCTCGTGGGCGCTGGCTCGGGGCACGGCTTCAAGCATGGCCCCGAGGTCGGGCGCATGGCGGCCGATCTCGTGCTCTCGAACAACGCGGCGACGGAGCCGCGCTTCAGCCTCGCGAGCAAAGCGCTGCAAAAGCAACGGAGCGTCCACTGATGCCGGCCCTCTCAGAATCCGAGCGCGACGCCTTCCTGCGCGAGCCCGGCCTGCTCATGCGCTTCGCCACCGTGAAGCCCGACGGTGCGCCTTACGCGACGGCGATCTGGTACGCCTACGAGGACGGCGCGCTCTGGTTCACCCCGCGCAAGGAATCCGCGTGGCGCCAGCACTTGTTACTGGATCCGCGCATCGCGATCGTGATCGACGAGCAGGCGCTGCCGTATCGCAAGGTCGTGGTCGAAGGTCGCGCCGAGCTCGCGTTCGACCTCGGCCGCGACGCCGAGTGGCGCGACCGCTACCGGCGGATCGCCGAGCGCTACGTCCCGCCCGAAGGCGCACAGCACTACATCACCGAGACGATCGACCAGACCCGCGCGCTCTTCACGCTGCCGCTCTCGAGTGCGCGCGTGCGCAGTTGGCGCATGCCGGTCGGCGACGAACGTTATGACGGGATCTGGGCGGCGCGATATTACGCCGCTGGCACCAAGCTCGCGGGTCAGTAGCCGCGCCGGGGCCCTCGCGAATCGACGGGCGCCCCTAAAGCGCCTTCGCACGCACCGAGACGGCGCTCGCAGCGACCATGCCGGTCTCGACCCACTCGCGTGCCGCGGCACGTAGGCCGCCGTGGCGGAGGAGCTCGCGAATCACGGCGGCGGCGCGGTCTTCGGGGGCGCTGAAGCGGATGCGCAGGGCGTCGAGCTCGATCGCGCAATCCGAAACGCCCGCAGCGTCTAGCAGCGCCTCGAAGGCGCGGCCGAGCTGCCGTTTGTCTGCGAGCTCGAGCGTGTGAACGAGCATGCGGATTCCTCGCTGGGGTCGAGTGCACCGCCAGGATCGGTGCGGGCCGGCGTTCTGTCCGTGCGCACCGTCACGCCGCGTCGGCAGCCGCGATAGCATGCGCGTCATCACAGAGGAGAGCCGCCGATGGCGATGAACGTGCAGACGATTCCGGGCGTGAGCGACCGCATCAACCAGATTCGCTCGCTCACCGCGGCGATCGTGAACAAGGAAATTCTTCCGCACGAAAACGAACTCTGGGTGGCGCGCAGCGCGACTGCGGCGGACGGCGCGAAGAAGCGCTCGCACGAGCTGCGCGAGGGCATCAAGGCGAAGGTGAAGCAGGCGGGTTTGTGGGCACCGCACCTGCCCGAGGAGTACGGCGGCTGCGGCCTCGGCTTCCTCGAGCATGCTTACATGAATGAGGTGCTGGCGTATTGCGTGGGCGCGGCGGCGCTGTTCGGAGTCGTGGCTCCCAACTCGGGCAACCAGAAGATCCTCGCGCAGTACGGCACGAAGCAGCAGATCGAGAAGTGGCTGATTCCGCTCACCGAGGGCCGCATGGAGTCGGGCTTCTCGATGACGGAGCCCGACTCGCCCGGCTCGGACCCGCGCTCGATCAAGACGACGGCGCGTCGCGAAGGGAACGAGTGGGTGATCAACGGCCACAAGTGGTTCACCTCGAACGGCAAGCGCGCGGACTTCTTCATCGTCATGTGCCGCACCGAGGATCCGACCGGGCCGGCGGATCGCAACGGCAAGATGACGCAGATCATCGTGCCCTCGAAGACGCCCGGCGTGAACATCGTGCGCGGCGTGCCGGTGTGGGGCCACGACGGAGACCACTGCGAGATTCTGTACGAGAACGTGCGCGTGCCAGTCGAGAACCAGCTCGGCAAGACGGGCTCGGGCCATCGCGCCGCGCAGGATCGCCTCGGTGCGGGCCGCGTCTATCACTGCATGAACTCGGTCGGACAGATGTGGCGCGCCTTCGACCTGACGGTGCAGCGCGCAGCGACCCGCGAGGTGCACGGCGGCGTGCTCGCGACGAAGCAGTTCATCCAAGGCTTCATCGCGGAGTCGTACATCGATCTGCAGGCGGCGCGCCTGATGACCATCCACTGCGCCCAGCGCATGGACGTGGGCCTCGACGCGCGCACGGACATCTCGGCCATCAAGATCTTCGTGCCCGAAGCGTATTCCCGCGTCGTCGACCGCGCGATCCAGGTATGGGGCGCGGCAGGCGTGTCGGGAGATCTGCCGCTCGCGGGGATGTATCAGGGCGCGCGCACGCTGCGCATCGCCGACGGCCCCGACGAAGTGCACAAGATCCTGATCGCGAAGAATGTGCTGAAGCGGTATGCGGATGGAGAGGGCTGGGACTTCGGCAACTGAACGTCGGACTCATGCAATGAACGGGGACGTTCTTGTGTATGTAGCCGTGCGTCCCGCATCGAGGCCGCTGTGGCCGGAGGGGCCGCTGGGCTGCGGCGGCCATCTGACGATGTTGCAGCGCACACGCATCGAACGCTTCACGATTGAGCAGGCGATTCCACTGGAGGCGCTGGCCGACTGGCAGACGCATCTGTTGCCGATGGATGAGGCCGTGCTGGATATGCCGGC
>JANNKN010000695.1:0-6610 GCA_031396315.1 Deltaproteobacteria bacterium | reverse complement strand
TGATCCTCACCTGCACGGGCGACCTCTCGCGCAACCGGACCGTCGGGCTCGAGCTCGCGCGCGGGCGTAGCCTCGGCGACATCGTGCGCGGCATGAGCGAGGTCGCGGAAGGCGTCCGTACGACCTACGCCGCCTGCGGTCTCGCGGCCAAGCTCGGGATGGAGATGCCGATCGCGACGAGCCTGCGAGCGGTGCTCGACGGGCAGCTGACTCCGGCGCAGGCCGGCCTTCGGCTGATGTCGCGCGAATTAAAGAACGAACGCGACTAGCCGAAGTGGGTAGTCTGAGCGAAAATGAAAATCGTTTTCAGAGGCTGCCCGTGCCCACCTTAAAGACAGGCGCCGCGACGACCCTCGATTTGATTCCCCTAGGGGAGAGCGCGTCCGTGATCGATGTGGATTCGAGCGTGGGCTTCGCGGAGCGGCTCGAGGATCTCGGCTTCGTCCCAGGCACGCTCGTCTGCGTTCGCCGCCGCGCGCCCATGGGCGATCCGCGCGTCTACGAACTGCGCGGCAGCCAGCTATGTCTACGCGGGAATGAGGCGCGCGCGGTCCGGGTCAGGCGTGGTTAGCGCGGCGCCCGCTCTCGACCGCGTCGTCCGGCTCGGGCTGGTCGGAAGCCCGAACTCGGGCAAGACGACTTTGTTCAACGCGCTCACCGGGCTGAACGCGCGGGTCGGCAACTACCCCGGCGTGACGGTCGAGCGGCGCGAGGGCGACGCGAAGATCGACGGCCACCGGCTGCGCGTGATCGACCTGCCCGGCACCTACAGCCTCTCGCCGCTCAGCCCGGACGAGGCCGTCGTTTCGCGCGTCGTGCGCGGAGAGATCCCGGGCGTACCGGCGCCCGACGGCATCGTGATCACGATCGACGCCTGCACGATCGAGCGCTCGCTCGCGCTGGTGGCGCAGGCGCTCGCGCTCGGCCTGCCGGCGTGCGTGGTCGTCACGATGGTCGACGAGCTGCACGCGCGCGGCGGCGAGCTGAACCTCGCGCGGCTCGCGACTGCGCTCGGCGTGCCGGTGGTCGGCGTCGTGGGACATCGCGGACTTGGACTTGGCGAATTGCGTCGCATACTTCCGCATCCCGAATCGTGGAGCCGCGCGCCGGTGCCCCCGCCGCAAGCGCGCGAAGATCGCCGCGCGTGGGTCGCCTCAGTGCTCGGCGCGTCGCTCGTCACGCGCGCTGGCCGCAGCGCAACCACCGAAGCGATCGACCGCATCGTGTTGCACCCGGTGCTCGGCACGCTGTTGTTCGCGCTCGTGATGGTGCTCTTCTTCCAGCTGATCTTCGCCTGGGCAACGCCTGCGATGGATGCGATCGACGTCGCGCTCGGCATCGTCGGCGAAGCCGCGCGCGCCGCCCTGCCCGCTGGCCTGCTTGCCGACTTCGTCGCGGACGGCGTGATCGCGGGCGTCGGCTCGGTCGTCGTGTTCCTGCCGCAGATTCTGCTGCTGTTCAGCGTGCTCTACTTCCTGGAGGACGTCGGCTACATGGCGCGCGCTGCGTTCGTGGTCGATCGGCTGATGGGGCGCATCGGGCTCGAGGGGCGCGCGTTCGTGGCGCTGCTCTCGTCTTACGCGTGCGCCGTGCCCGGCATCATGGCGACGCGCACGATTCCGTCCGCCACGCAGCGGCTCGTGACGATGCTCGTCGCGCCGCTGATGACGTGCTCGGCGCGGCTTCCGGTCTACGCGCTGCTGATTGGCGCCTTCGTGCCCGCGCGCAAAGTGCTCGGCCCGATTGGGCTGCAAGGCCTCACCCTGCTCGGGCTCTACGCGCTCGGCGCGCTCGCGGCGTTCGTCGCCGCCGCAATCCTCGGCCGCACCCTGGTGAAGGCCGATGCGATGCCGTTCTACCTCGAGCTGCCGCCGTATCGCATGCCGCCCGCGAAGCTCGTGATCGCGCAGGTGTGGGGCGCCGCGCGCCGGTTCCTGCGCCGCGCGGGCACGATCATCCTCGCGGTCTCGATCGTGCTGTGGGCGCTGCTCACGTTCCCGCGCGTGGAAGCGCCCGCGCAGCTCGATCCGGCGCAAGCCTCGGCCTACGCACTCGAGCACAGCCTCGGCGGGCGCATTGGGCACGCGCTCGAGCCGGCGATCGCCCCGCTCGGCTTCGACTGGAAAATCGGGATCGGGCTGGTCGCGAGCCTCGCCGCGCGCGAGGTGATCGTCTCGACGCTCGCGCAGATCTACGCCGCCTCGGGCGATGACGAATCTTCGCTGCGCGACGCGCTCGCGAACGATCGCGACCGCGTGACGGGCGCGCCGATCTACACGCCGGCGACCGTCGCCGCGCTGTTGGTCTTCTTCGTGTTCGCGCTGCAGTGCAGTTCGACGATCGTGACGCTCGCGCGCGAAACGAATTCCTGGCGCTGGCCCGCGTTCGCATTCTTCTACTTGCTGGCGCTCGCTTACGGCGCGAGCTTCGTCGCATATCGAGTCGTGAATGCCGTCGCCGCTTAGGTTTCTAGCGCTCTCCGTAATCTGCCTCGCGGCACTCGGCTGCGGCGCGCGCTACGTGCGCGTGCCGCTCGTCGATACGCCGGACCTGATGGTCTCGCTGCGCAGCGAGGTGAAGGATGGCGCACCGGTCGCGCGCGGCTTCGCGCATCCTGCCGCACTCTCGGCGGCACGCGCGGAGAGCATTCTCGCGAGCATCGACGTGCGCGAGAGCACGGGCGACGCAGACGAGCGCCGCCCCGCGATTCCGAGCGAGCTCGCGCATCCGCTCGGCGGCGCGTTGGCCGATGCACTCAGCCGCGCCGACGCGACCCAACAAGTCGTGCTGCGCGCGCAGCGCCGCGAACGAAAGCTCGGCGTGTTCACGCGCCGTTTTGCGACGAGCTTCGTCGCTTTCGTCGACGCGCAGAACCGGCTGCAGATCCACCTCGTCGACGCCGATCGCGAGTTGCCGGCTGGCGACGACGCGCCACTCGCCGAGCCCGTCGCAGGCCGCAGCGCGCATGCGATCAAGGCGCTGCCGGCGCCGCACATCGAAACGCTCGGGCAGCGCGCGCTCGCGATCGACTGGCGCGCCGATTCGTTCAGCGCGCCGGCGGTGCGCGACCAGCCGGGCCGGCGCCGCACGATTCTGATGGAGACCGCACAGCCCGATGCACCGAAGCTGCCGGTCGATGGCGGAGGGCGGGGCACCGATCCCGAGCGACTGCGCGCGCTCGCCGAGCTCGAGGCCGCACGGCGCACCGGCAGGATCTCCGAGGCGGAATACCAACGGCGGCTCGCCCTGCTCCGGCACGCGCCGGGCAGCTGAAAGCTCGTTACTTCTCCTGCCCCCCGGACGACACACAGGGCTGATTTTCAGCTCCATGTCGTCGCGGAATCGGGAGATTGCATGCGCCTCGTGCTGTTGCTCGGAGAATTGCTCGCCGTCGCCGTCGCCTGGTTCCTCGCCGGCAAGCTGCTCGGCGAGAGTTGGCGCGCGCGCGTACAGAATCTGCTGAAGGCGTGGCTCACCGTCCGCATCTTCTGGCTGCTGCTCGCGCACGAGGTGAAGGACACGGATGGCACGTCGGTCGCGACCGGCACCCTAATGCTGCGCACGCTGAAGAGCATCGACCCGAAGACGTTCGCGCTGTTCTGCTTTGCCGCGGCCGGCATCAAGTTCGTCGGAATCCTCGCCTCGATGCAGCGCTGGATCCTGATGCTGCGCGGCCAAGGCATCGTGCTGCCCTTCCGCCACGTATTCGGCTCGTTCTTGATCGGCCGCTTCATCGGCACCTTCCTGCCGAGCACTCTCGGCCTCGACGGCTACACGCTCTACGACGCCGCGCGCTTCAGCGGACGCACCGTCGAGGTCACCGCCGCCAAATTCCTCGAGAAGATCATCGGGCCGATCGGCATCTTCTTGTCGTTCTTGGTCGCGCTGCCGTTCGGCATGAACCTGCTTTACGAACACACCGAAATCTTTCCGACACGCGCAGCCGCGAACACCGCGGCATTCGCGGGCGCGGTAGCGTGCCTCGCGATCGTGAGTGCGCTGCTCGCGGTGCTCTGGTTCCCGGGCATCGTGCAGGTCGTGATCGAGCGCCTCCCGCTGCCGGGCAAGGCGCGGCTCACGAGCGTCGTCACGCGCGTCTCCAACGCCGCTGGCGCCTATCGCAATCACAAGCTGCTGCTGCTGCAAGCGCTCGCGCTCTCGTTCGTCGTGCACTTCACGACGGCGGCGATGTACTTCTTCACCGCGCTCGCGATCGGCGCGGTCGGCGCGCAGTTCTGGCCGGTGGTGCTCGGCTCGACGATTCAGATTCTCGCAACCGTGCTCTCGCCCATAACAATTGCTGGCGAGGGCATCCGCGAGCTCGCGCAGCTGCTGGTGCTGCAGCACATGATCGGGCCGGCGGCGGCGGTCGCATCGGCCGCGCTCGGCTTCTGGGCAGCCGAGGCGCTCACGCTGCTCGGTGGCGTCTATTGGTGGATTCGTGGGCCATCCTACACGCCGTCGTTCTGTCTCGTGAACGGCGTGCAGGTCGACTACGCCGCGCCCGAGGCGGCGCCCACCGCAGCGCCTACGACGCCGTTCGAGACGCGCGCGCGCATCGGTGCCGCCTACGGGCTCGGCGCGGGCATCTTCGCAGGCATCGTGCTCGCGCTGGGCGAAGCCGCCACAATCGCGCAGCAAGGCTTCGGCACCGAGGCGCAGGTGCTCTGGTACGGGCCGCTCGCCTACGCCGCATTCTTCGGCGCGCTGTGCGCGTTCGGCGGCATCGTGCTCGCAGCCTTCCCGATGGACGAGGCCGAGGCGCGCGGCTGGACGTCGTCGCTCGCGCTGATCGCGACGCTCGTACTCGTCGGTCTGATCATTACGGTCTTCCGTCTGTACCGCGACGTCTATCTCGAGCAGATGCCGCCGACGCCGGTGCTCGCCATGGTGGTCGGTGGTTTCGTCGCGCTGGCGCTCTTCTTCTTCTTCGTGGGCCCGCGCCTCTTCCGCGGCGGCGCGGGCAAGCTCTTCTCGCCGCCGATCGCGATCGCGCTGTTGATTCTCGCCGCCGGCGGCGGCTTCATCGCTGCGGGCAGAGTCGCGAGGCCCGCGCAGCAGAGCGCGGCGCCGGCCGTCAGCAGCGCGCTCGCGAGTCGGCCCAACGTGATCCTGGTGATGGTCGACACGCTGCGCGCCGACCACCTCTCTTGTTATGGCGGGAAGTTCACGCCCACGCCGAACTTGTGCCGGATCGCGAGCGACGGCGGCACGATCTACAGCGGCTTCTCGCACGCGTCGTGGACGAAGCCGGCGACCGCGACGCTGCTCACGTCGCTCCTGCCGAGCAGTCATCAGGCGATGGCGAAGCCCGCGGCGTTGCCGGCCGAGATCGACACCGTCGCCGAGGCGTTCCAGCGCACCGGCTACTCGACCGGTGCGTTCGTCTCGAACACGAACTTGACCGAAGCGTTCGGCTTCGCGCAGGGTTTCGACGAGTACCACTATCTCGGGCCCGACTACTTGTTTGGCGCGGTCGAATCCTCGTCGAAGCTCGTGCTCTATCAAATCTTCCGGCGCGTCTACTTCATGTTCGTGCCGGGCCTCCGCTTCGGCGATTTCTATCAGGATTCCGAGGTCGTGAATCGGCACGCCTTCGACTGGCTCGATCGCCACGCCGCATCGCGCTTCTTCTTGTTCCTGCACTTCATGGATCCGCACGACCCGTATTTCGAGCACCCGTACAATGGCGTCGGCATCGCGCGCGCGGCTTCTCAGGAGCCGTCGGCGGAGCTAGCCAAACCCATGCACGATCTCTACGTCGGCGAGATTGCGTACCTCGATGCGAACTTCGGGAAGCTGATCGCGAAGCTCGAAGCGATGGGCGCTTATGACGACACGGTGATCGCGCTCGTCGCCGATCACGGCGAAGAGTTCTACGAGCACGGCGGCTTCTGGCACGGCCTCACGCTGTATGACGAGCAGATCCACGTTCCGCTGCTCGTGAAGTGGCGCAAGAGTGCACCGGCTGCGCCGCCGGATGCGCGCGGCGAACCGGCGCGATTGATCGACGTCGGCCCGACGCTGCTCGCGCAGGCCGGCGCGGCAGTGCCGCCTGCGATGCAGGGCATCGACCTGACGAAGCTGCCGGCTGCGCGTGCGCCCGCAGATCAGCTCGTGTTCTCCGAGGAGAATCACGAGGGCAACGTGCTGCGATCGGTGCGCACGAAGCGCTGGAAGTGGATCGAGGCGAACGCGAAGAATCCGCGCGGGCTGGCCGAGCGCGAGTTGTTCGATGTCGACGCGGATGCCGGCGAGACTCGGAACCTCGCGGAGAGCGAGCCAGGAACGGCGGAGGAGTTGGCGCGGCAAGCGAGCGAGCTGGAAGCGGCGGCAAAGGCGCACAAGGTGGGAGAGGCGAAGGCGGCGACGATCTCCAAGGAAGAGTGCGAGCAGCTGAAGCAGCTCGGGTATGTGACGGACTGCGCAGGCGTCGAGTAGGGGGAGTCGTTGGCGCGGGGCCGGGCGCGTGGGCGGCGGGGGCCGCTCCGGGCGATGGCTCGGTCGGACCCTTCGGAGGGAATCGGCGCGGTGGTACCGCGCTGCGTTTCCTGAAAGCGTGGCATTTCGTTGGGGTCCGCCCTGCGCTTGATTCGCCCGGAGCGGCCCC
>JANNKN010000693.1:0-1414 GCA_031396315.1 Deltaproteobacteria bacterium | reverse complement strand
GCGCCGCTGGTGGCCGCGGGCTTCCGCGTGATCGCGCCAGATCTGCGCGGCTTCGGCGAGAGCGAGGTCGCCGCGGACGGCTTCCATGATGTTCCCTCCCACAGCCGCGACCTCGCGGCGCTGCTCGATCAGCTGCGCATCGAGCGGGTCGTGCTCGTGGGCGGCGATCTGGGCGGAGCGGTGCTGCAAGATTTCGCGCTGCGCTTTCCCGCGCGCGTGCTGCGCATTGCGATTTTCAACTCGCCGCTGCCCTACTCGAAGGGCGCGATGGAGGGCATGCGCACGCGCCCGGCGCGCGAGGCGAGTGATTATTTCCTGCGGCAAGGCAATGACGCGGACGCGCTCGCCGCCGAGCTCGATACGCCGGAGCAGCGCCGTCGCTACATCGCGACGTTCTACGGCTCGCGCTTCTGGGCGCATCCGGGCGCGTTCGACGCGGCCGCGGTCGACTTCATGACGGCGCCCTTCGCCGATGGCGCGAAGCTGCGCGCGAGCTTCGGCGGTTACGAGAGCAGCTTCCACGAGCGCGCGCGCAGCGAGCCGTCGCTACGCGGCGTGATCGAACACGAGACGCTCATTCTGCATGGCCCGTCGGATCACGTGATCTATCCGGAGTTCGATCGCATGGCGGCCGTCGTGTTCCCGAATCACGTCGGCCCCTTCCTCGTGCGCGACGCCGGGCACTTCTTGCAGTGGGAAGCGGCGCACGCGCTGAACAGCGCCGTGCGCGTGTTCTGCCGCGATCTCGCGTGACGACGCGCGCCTACGTCGCGCTCGGCGCGAACCTCGGCGATCGCGCTCACTCGCTCGCGCGCGCGCTCGAGGCGCTGCGCGCGACCCCGGGTGTGCGCGTCGTCGCGATCTCGCGCAGCTGGGAGACGGCGCCCGTCGGGCCGCCACAGCCCGCATACCTGAACGCAGCCGCCGCGCTCGACACCGAGTTGGATGCGCTCGCGCTGCTCGTGCGCCTGCACGCGATCGAGGCGGACGCGGGGCGCGCACGCGGCGATGTGCGCAACTTGCCGCGCACGCTCGACCTCGACCTGTTGTTATTCGGCGGGCTCGTGATCGACGCGCCGGAGCTCGTGGTTCCGCATCCGCGCATGCACCAGCGCGCGTTCGTGCTGGAGCCGCTCGCAGAGATCGCAGGCGACGAGCTGCATCCCGTGCTGGGCGAGACGATCGCGGCGCTCGCGAAACGGGTGCGCGCTGAAGGTGCCGCGCGCCCGCTTCTCTAAGAACTACGCGTTTTCTGCGCGCGACTCAGAGCCACTCCACCCACGCCCCGTGGTAGTGGCATCTGCCCAACAGCCGATCCTCGCCTCCGGGCCAGATACGCAGGCGGATCTCGCAGAACTCGTAATTCGCGCCTTCCATGCGCAGCCATGCGAGCGGCGCCTCGGCCGTCGCGTGC
>JANNKN010000657.1:0-8679 GCA_031396315.1 Deltaproteobacteria bacterium | reverse complement strand
GATCCAGATCTCCGGGACGAGGACTCCTTCGAGGTCGAGGCATGCGATTAGCATGCTCGGATGGTGCATCGGGGATTGCGTTTCCGCCTTATTTACTTCGCTGCGGCGTCGAGGACTCCGCCTCCGCTGCGCGCTTCGCTTGCGGAGAAAGCGTCGTTCTTCGAGGTGAGGGGCTCTTCTGCTCGTCCCTCTGCGGTGCCCGCGCGTCAGCCACGGTGGTATGCGCTCCAGCGCCTGTCGCACGAGCACAGAGCGAGAGCGTGCTCGATGACGCACGTCGCGAATGCGCGTGCCGAGCCACGCAAGCGAAGCGCGCAGCGGAGCGGAGTCCACGACGCGGAGCGAAGTAAACAAGGGAAGATTTAAGCGAACGCCTCTCCATGCCGCTAAACGACTCCACCCATGGACCTCCTCACCGCTGCCTTACTAGGCCTGGTCCAAGGCGTGAGCGAGTTCCTGCCGATCTCTAGCGACGGGCATCTGGTGATCTTCGAGACGCTGCTCGGCGTTTCCGAAGAGGAGGGCGGGCTCGCGTTCGTGATCGCGGTGCACATTGGCTCGCTCGTCGCGCTGTTGGGCTTCTATCGCGCGCGCATCCTCGGGCTCGTGCGCGGCTTGTTTGCGCGCGATTCCGCGGCGCTCGCCCACATCGCCAAGCTCGCGCTCGCGACGCTGCCGGCGGTCGCCATTGGCCTCACGCTGAAGGATCGCGTCGAGCAGGCGTTCCAGACGCCTTGGATGGCGGGCGCGGGGCTGCTGATCACGGGCACGTTCCTGATCACCACGAAGCGCACGCTGCCGAAGGCGCACGCGCTCGCGCCGAGCTTCGGGCAAGCGTTCGCGATCGGCTGCGCGCAGGCACTCGCGATCCTGCCCGGTGTTTCGCGCAGCGGCAGCACGATCGCGCTGGCGCTCGCGCTCGGTGTCGCGCCGCTCGCGGCGGCGGAGTTCAGCTTCTTGCTCGGCATCATCGCGATCATCGGCGCCGCGGTGCTCGCGCTGCCCGATCTGCTCGCGGCGGGCGCGACGCCCGCGGCATCGCCGATGCTGCTCGGTGCCGGCGTCGCGGCGCTCTCAGGCCTCGGGGCGCTCGCGCTGTTCGTACGCCTGCTCGCGAGCCAGCGCTTCTACAGCTTCGCGTACTACTGCTGGGCAGCGGGCGCCGCGTTCCTCGCGTACTGCTTGATCTGAGCGCTCACACCAAAAATGAAACGCGCCGCGCAGCCCTTCGACTGCGCGGCGCGCGCGTCACACGTTTGCTCGATGCCTAAGGCTCGAGGATCGGATACAGCCGCTGCGCGGGCATGGTGTCGCGCAGCTTCTTGAGCGCCCGCGCTTCGAGCTGCCGCACGCGTTCGCGCGAGAGCCCGAGCGACTGGCCGATCTGCTCGAGCGTGTGCTCCTCCTCGCCGACGAGGCCATAGCGGAGGCGCAGGATCAGCTGCTCGCGCTCGGTGAGGCCGCCGATCAGGTGGCCCACGCCGCGCCGCATGCGGTCGTCGTCGATGCCGTCGTCGGGCTGGCTGATGCGGCCATCCGAGACGAAATCTTCGAGCCGCTTCTCCGTGCCCGCGACCGACGACTCGAGCGAGATCGCCTCGCGCGAGAGCCGATCGAGCGCCTCGAGCGAATCTGCGTCGACGCCGAGCGCCGGCGCGAGCTCCGCGGGCGTCGGCTCGCGGCCGAGCTTGCCCGTGAGCTCCGCCTTCACGCGCTGGCTGCGCTGAAGACGGTCGTGCACGTGGGAGGGCAGGCGAATCGTGCGCGAGTGGTTCTGGATCGCGCGCACCAGCGCTTGGCGAATCCACCACACGGCGTAGGTCGAGAACTTGAAGCCGCGGCGATGGTCGAACTTCTCGACCGCGCGGATCAGGCCGAGGTTGCCCTCCTGGATGAGATCCGGGAACGACAGCCCGAGGTTCCGGTAATCCTTGGCGATCGCGACCACGAGCTTCAGGTTGTGCTCGATGAAGCGGTTCTTTACCGCGGTCATGCGCTCCTGCGAGCGCTCGACCATCTCGTGCACTTCGAGGATGCGGTCCTTCTCGAGCCCCGCCCTCGTCTCGAGCTCTTCGAGGCGCTTCGACTTCGGGCGAGCGCGGCGCATCTCCTTCGCGAGCTGGCGGCTCTGCTCGCGCAGCTCCGTCAGCAGAGCGAGCGAGAGCATCGCCCCGTGGAGCTCGCGCGAGACGGCGCGATCTTGGCGCTCGAGCTCGGTGCAAGGCTTCTGCGAAACCTCCCACATCGCTTCGCGCCGCTTCACTTGCTTGCGGAGCCGACCGATCGCGCGCTCGACGCGGGCCGCGATCTCACTCGTCTCCTCATCGCCAGCGGATTCGGACAGCTTCGCGCCGGTGTGCGAGAGCGCGCGCAGCCCGTCCCAACGATCCACCACGAACCGCGCCGACGCCGGAATTGCGTACAGCGAACTCCGCAGCGCGGCGGTCGAGGCTTCGAGCTCCTTTGCGAGGACGACTTCCTCCTCGCGCTTCAGCGTTCGGGTGCCGCCGATCTCTTGGAAGTAGGACTCGAGCGGCCGGCGTTCGCGGACGACGTCCAGCTCTTCGACGGTCATGCCGCCGCCGAGGCGGGGCCGACCCTCACCAGGCAGATCGGAGTTGGCGGGGGAGGTCTGGTCTTCCAGCTTCACAGGTTCCCTCTCTTGTTGTCCGCCCCGGCGCGGGCCGGTGGCGGCGTTGCTCACCTGCGATCTCGCAGGTGAAAAGGCGGGCATGGCTCGTGCGCGCGGCGCGGCAGCTCACTGATGCGCGGGAGATGCGCAGGCGAGCGGTTCAACCTCGTGCGCGACATCGCATCATCTCTCCGCGGGGCTGCAATGACCAGCAGATTCTTCGCGTCATCGCTGAGAAGAGAGTGCCGCGCAGCAGGCGTTGCGTGGCGGGTTGCGGGGGCTCGCATCCGGCTCGGTCTCACCGCTGCACCGCGTCGAGCACGAGCCGGATCGTGGCCTCGATCAATTCGGGCGAATCGGGGAAAGCGGGATCCCGGCGGTAGGCGCGGCTCGAGTAGTGCGACTGGAGTTGGCAGATCACGTCGGCAACCGAGGCGACGTCGAGATCGCACTTGAACTCGCCGCGCTTCACCCCGCCCCGCAGCAAGCTCGCGACGACATCGCGGTGGGGCTGGATGCGATCGCGCGCGACATGCTGAATGCGCGACAACTCGAGCGAGCCGTCCTCACGGATCAGCGCGGGGAGCAGGGGGTGGCTTCGACAGAATTCCACCGAGCGCCGGAACATGTCGGCGAGCGTCTTCGCGGCCGGCTCATGGTCGCCCTCGGGCGGTGCGATCGCGCGCACCCAGTCCGAGATGACCTCCTGCAGCACCACCTCGAAAAGGTGCTCCTTGCCGCGGAAGAACTGGTAGAGCAGGCCGTTCGAGACGTCCGCCCGGAGCGCGATCGCCTCGATCGTCGCGCCGGCGAAGCCCGCCTCGCCGAAGCACGCGCGCGCCGCTTCGAGAATGCGGGCGCGTCGCTCGCCACTGCGTTCGCGGCGCGAGCTTCGCGGGAGCGGAAGGAGGGGTGCGCTGAGCATCAGGGGGGTGGGTGCCTTCCTGAATCTGCTCTACCAGAAATTCATTGAATCGATCAAGCAAATAGTTCACTTTCTGGTGCCAGCAGGGACGCACGCCTGATCGCCCTGACCGAGGAGCCCCCCATGAGCCAACTGCCCTTCCGCGCCTTCGACGCCGATCACCACTTCTACGAGGCCGAGGACGCCTTCACGCGCCACATCGAGCGGCCGTTCCGCCAACGCTGCATGCAGTGGGCGATGGTCGAGGGGCGCAAGCGCTTCCTGGTGGGCGGCAAGGTCAATCAGTTCATCCCGAACCCGACCTTCGACCCGGTCGCGAGGCCGGGCAGCCTCGATGAGTACTTCCGCGGGCGGAACCCCGACGGCAAGGACATGCGCGCGCTGTTCGGGCAGCTCGATCCGATCGCGCCCGAGTACCGCAACCGCGACGCCAAGCTCGCCTCGCTCGATCGCCAAGGCCTCGAGGGCTGCTTCCTGTTTCCGACGCTCGGGGTCGGCATGGAGGAGTCGCTGAAACACGACCCGGCGGCGTGCGTCGCAGCCTTCCGTGCGTTCAATCGCTGGCTCGACGAAGACTGGGGCTTTGCCCACCAGGGCCGAATCTTCGCCGCGCCTTACTTCACGCTGATGGACGTCGACGACGCCGTGCGCCAGCTCGATTGGGCGCTCGCCCGCGGCGCGCGTCTGATCTGCATGCGCGCGGCGCCGATCGCGCACGCGAGCGGAGGGAAATCGCCTGCGCACGCGCTCTTCGATCCGTTCTGGGCGCGCGTGAACGAGGCGGGCGTGACGCTCGCCTACCACTCGGGCGACGCGGGCTATAACAAGTTCGCGGACGAGTGGGGCGTGGGCGGCGAGTTCAAGGCATTCGACTACGACGCGCTGCGCATGTCGCTCTCGGCGTCGTCGATCAGCGACACGGTCGCTGCGCTCGCCTGCCACGGCCTGTTCGAGCGCTTCCCGCGCCTGCGCGTCGCGACCATCGAGAGCGGCAGCGACTGGGTGGGGCCGCTGCTGAAGAAGCTGAAGAAGACTCACGGCCAGATGCCGTTCAGCTTCAAGCGCGATCCCGTCGAGCTTCTGAAGCGACACCTTTGGGTGTCGCCGTACTACGAAGATGATCTCGAGGCGCTGAAGAGCGCGATCGGCGCAGAGCACATCCTGTTCGGCTCGGACTGGCCCCACGCGGAAGGCCTCGCCGTGCCCACGGACTTCATTCACGACTTGAAGGCCTACGACGAGGACGAGGTGAAGCGCGTGATGCGCGACAACGCGCTCGGGCTATTGGCGCCGGCGGCCTGAACGCTGGGCGCCGCGGCGTCGTCAACGAGTTTTCGCGAGCGGACGCGATTCGTGCTGGCTACAAACCGCGCGCACTCAAGGGGGCCGCGCGAGATGGCGAGCTACGAGAAGGAATTGCGCGCAGCGCTCGAGGCCGTGCGCGGCGCGGCGCGCGTGTGTCGCGCGGTGCAAGAGCGCTTGATCACGCGCGACACGCTCGAGAAGCGCGACAAGAGCCCCGTCACCGTCGCCGACTTCGCGTCGCAGGCGATCGTCTGCCGCCATCTCGAGCAAGCGCTGCCGAGTGATCCAGTGGTCGGCGAGGAAGGCAGCGCGGAGCTGCGCACGGCGGAGAACGCGGCGTTGCTCGCGTCGGTCGCGAGCGCGGTCGCCGTGGAATCCGGCGGCGCGGTCGATGCGCAGCACGTGCTCGCGTGGATCGATCGCGGCGGCGCGGACGCGAAGGCAGCGCGCTACTGGACGCTCGACCCGATCGACGGCACGAAGGGCTTCTTGCGCCGCGAGCAGTATGCGGTCGCGCTCGGCTTGATCGAGAACGGCGAAGTCGTCGCTGGCGTGCTCGGCTGTCCGAACCTCGACGACGGCGCGGGCGGCACGGGCGTGCTGCTCGCCGCGGTGCGCGGGCAGGGCACGCGCGTCTACCTGCTCTGGCGCGGCGGCGAGGCGCAAGGAGACGCGGTGCGCGTCTCGCAGATCACGTCGCCCGCGGGTGCGCGCTTCTGTGAGTCGGTCGAGGCCGAGCACTCCGACCAGAGCGAGTCGGCGAAGATCGCTGCGCGGCTCGGCATCACGGCGCCGCCGCTGCGCATGGACAGCCAGTGCAAGTACGGCGCAGTCGCGCGCGGCGACGCCTCGATCTACCTGCGCATGCCGACGCGCGCGGATTACCGCGAGAAAATCTGGGATCACGCCGCGGGCCAGATCGTGGTCGAGGAGGCCGGCGGACGTGTTACGGACGTGGACGGCAAGCCGCTCGACTTCCGCCACGGGCGCTCGCTCGCCTCGAACAGCGGCGTCGTCGCGACCGCGGGCTCGATCCATGCGCGCGTGATCGAGGCGATTCGCGAGGTGCGTCGAGCGTGAGCACCGGGGGCGAGGAGCCTCCTGGCGGCGCGCCTGCGAGCGGCGCCGATGCGCGCCGGCGCCGGCGCGCCCACGAGGCGCTGCCCTTCACCGAGCGCGAGTTCTATCAGCGCGAGTTTCGCGATCGCACGCTCGCGATCGCGGTGCCCGAAGGTGCCGAAGTCGCGCGGCTGGCCGCGCCGCTCGAGGAGCTCGCGGCCTGCAACGCGAACGCGGTGCTGATCGTGCCGCTGCGCACTTCGCTCGCGCCGATCGGCGCCGGCCCCTTGTTACGGTCGAGCTCCCCCCGGCTCGCGGGCAACGGCTGGCGCGTGCTGCGGGTGCGGCCGTGGGTGGGCGTCGCGGTCGCGCGGCGCATGGATTTCGGCGACAGCGTGCGCGAGCTCGCAGTGCGGCTCGGTGTGTTCAAGCTGGTGTGGCTCGACGCGCGCGGCGGCGTCCGTAACAAGCTCGGGCAGCGCCTCTCCTTCGTGCACCGCGCCGAGCTGCGCCAGCTGCTCGCGAACCCGGCGCGCGCGCTGCCCCACGACGAGGCGCGTGTACCGCTCTTGCGCGAAGTCGGCGACATGCTCGAGGCGGGCATCCCGGCCGTCAACGTGTGCGCGCCCGAGGGCCTCGCCGACGAGCTCTTCACCTACGCCGGCAGCGGCACGCTGTTCACGCGCAAGCGCTACATGAAAGTGCGCGCGCTCGGCATCGACGATTTCGACGCGGCAGACGACCTCATCCGACGCGGCGTCGCCGAGGGTTACCTGCTGAATCGCAACGACGCGGCGGTCGACGCCGTGCTCGCCCACGGCTTCGGCGCGTTCGTGGAAGATCGCCACCTCGCAGGCATCGGTGCGCTGCTGCCCGGCGGCGATGGCGTCTCCGGCGAGATCGCCTCGCTGTATGCGCTCACACGTTTCCTCGGCGAGGGCGTGGGCGTTTCGCTCGCGAACTGGGGCGTTGCCGAGGCGCGGCGCCTTGGGCTCGTCTACGTGTTCGCGTGTACGACCAGCGAGCGCGTCGGGCAGTTCTTCCAGCGCCAAGGCTTTCGAGAAGTGCCACAAGACCAAGTGCCGGACCGCAGGTGGCTCGGCTATGACCCGGAGCGGAAGATGATGGTGCGCTGCTTCCGGCTGGACCTGGCGGAGAGCGAGACGGCTGCGCCGTCGGATCTCGCAACAAACGAGTGACCGAGAGTTCTCTGTACGCGCGCCGTGCGCTCTCGGAGTAGGATGCCCGTGTGGCTGCCAGCGCAGAACCCGTAGGCACGCTGGACGTCGCGCTCGAGCATGCGCGGCGCTTGTTGGCGCGCGACCTCGCGGCGGCGGCGGAGCAAGCCGCGGAGATTTTGCACGTCGCGCCGGAGCAGCCGATGGCGACGTTGATCCTCGGCATCGCACGCCGCGAGCTGGGTGACGCGAGCGGTGCGCTGGAGGCGCTCGAGCCGCTCGCAGCACGCGCGCCGAGCTGGGCCGCCGCCCACTACGAGCTCGGCATCGCGCTTGGCGCGGCAGGAAAGGGTGAGGCCGCGATCGCCGCGCTAGAGCGCGCGGTCGCGCTCGCGCCGGCGCTGCCCGACGCGTGGCGCGCGCTCGCGGATCACCGCAGCGCGATCGGCGACGACACCGGCGCTGATGCTGCCTACATGCAGCACCTGCGGCATGCGACGCGCGATCCCCTCCTGTTGCATGCCGCCGCCGCGTTGAACGCGAACGATTTGCCCACCGCAGAGGCGATCCTGCGGCCACATCTACTGCGCAAGCCCACCGACGTGCCCGCGATCCGCATGCTCGCGGAGATCGCTGCTCGGCTCTCGCGCTATGGCGACGCCGAGAAGCTGCTGACGCGTTGTCTCGAGCTCGCGCCGAGCTTCACGCCGGCGCGCCTCCAGCTCGCGTTCGTGCTCCACCGCGCGGCGAAGTCGAGCGCGGCGCTCGAGCAAGTTGATCGCCTGCTCGCCAAGGATCCGCGCAACCCGGCCTGCCGGAGCCTCAAGGCGGGAATCCAGATTCGACTCGGCGACGTCGCGCACGCGGTCGAGCTCTATCGCGGCATCGTCGCCGAGTACGACGGGCAGCCGAAGCTGTGGATGAGCTACGGGCACGCGCTCAAGTCCATCGGGCGCACGCCGGAAGCGGTCGACGCCTACCGCCGTGCGCTCGCGCTCGCGCCGCAGCTCGGCGAGGTGTGGTTCAGCCTCGCCAACCTGAAGACGTTTCGCTTCAGCGACGCCGATGTCGCCGAGATGCAACGCCAAGCCGCGCGCACGGATCTCGCGCTCGACGACCAATTCCACCTCCAGTTCGCGCTCGGCAAAGCGGAGGAGGATGCGCAGCGCTTCGAGGCGTCCTTCGAGCACTACGAGAAGGGCAACGCGCTGCGGCGCAGCGTGGCCGCGTACGACGCGCGCGAGACGACCGGCGGCACGCAGCGCGCGAAGGCGTTCTTCACGCCGGAGTTTTTCGCCGAGCGTGCGGGGGCCGGCTGTCCGGCGCCGGATCCCATCTTCATCGTTGGCCTGCCGCGCGCGGGATCGACGCTGCTCGAGCAGATCCTCGCGAGTCACCCGCTCGTCGAGGGCACGCAAGAGCTGTCGGACTTGATCTCGATGGCTCGCGAGCTGGGCGGGAAGCGCTCGCGCGCCGGAAGCACGCAGTACCCCGAGGTGCTCGAAGACCTGAGCGCCGACGAGCTGCGCGCGCTCGGCGAACGCTACCTCGCGCAGACGCGCGTGCAGCGCAAGACCAGC
>JANNKN010000651.1:0-2857 GCA_031396315.1 Deltaproteobacteria bacterium | reverse complement strand
ACGAAGCGCACTCTGAGTGCGTCGATCTCCCACTCGACCGACGGCAGCTCGGCATCCAGTCGTTCGAGAGCTGCTTCGGCGACGCTGGGGTCGCCCTCGGAGAGGAGGCCGCGCGCCGTGCGGACCAGCGCAGCGAACTCTGGCTTGCCGAGCGTCCGATAGCCAGATTCCGCGAGTTCGAACCACTCGGGAATGCTGATCGCCGCCTGAACGAAGCCGCCGTTGCCGACTTCCCACTGAAGCAAGCGCGACGCGAAGTACGCCGAAACCTCGGGTGCGTGGCCTGCGATGTCTTCGATCTCGTGGATCCGGAGGGTGAGCAGCTTCCACAGTTCGTCGTCGAACGCTCGGTCGTCGAGCGTGTCGCGTTGATCCTCCTGCAAGAGGGCCGACACGGACTCGTATCTCGGCGTAAAGAGGTCCTTCAGCCAGCTGTCGTCATCGGGCGGCATCTCGCTCCATCCGGGCATCCAGCCCCCGCAGCGCCTCGCTCCCATAATAGAACGCCACCGCGGCGACCATCGCGAGGGCGGCGAACATGGAGACTGCGAGCGGCGCGCCGAGGGCCTTGGCGGCGCCGCCGATCACGAGCGAGCCGACCATCGGCAGCGAGAACGACATCATCAGGAAGCTCGAGACGCGGCCGCGCATGGCATCGGGGATCAGGAGCTGGATGGCGGTGTTATTCAGGGTGCCGAACCAGCTGGCGAAAGCGTTGGCGAGGAAGATCAGCGGGATGGCGGCGAGGAACCAAGGCGAGTAGCTGAAGCCGATCAGCAGCGCGCCGAACGCCAGCATGCTGGCGAGCATCCAGCGAGCGCGGCCGCTGGTGTGGGTCCAGCGCGCGACCACGATCGAGCCGACGATGCCGCCGAGGCCCATCGCGACCGAGAGCTGCGAGAGGCCGCGCGGGCCTTCGTGCCAGATGTCTTCGGCGAATACCACCAACAAGGTCTGGAACGGCATCACCAGGAACATCGGGACGAGGCCGAAGATCAGCAGCATGAAGATCACGCGGTCGCCGCGCACGTAGCGCACGCCTTCCATCACGCGCTCGACGACGCCGGCGCGTTGCGCCTGCGCGGGCGGCGGCGCGGCGTCGAGCCGGAGGCCGCACGCGAACGCGACGACGTAGAGCAGCACCCCCAACAGGTAGGCCCATTTCACCCCGAGCTGCTCGATCAGGAAGCCGGGGAGTGCTGGGCCGACGACGCGCGTCAGGTTGATCAGCGTCGTCGTGATCGCGATCGAGCGGCCGAGCAGGCGCCGGCCGACGAGGTTCGCGACGACGGATTGGCGCGCGGGCATCAGGAACGGGAAGACGCAGCCCATCACCGAGGCGGTCGCGACGAGGTGCCAGAACTGCAGGCGATCGGTCCAGAGCAGCCCGAAAGTGACGAGCTCGCCGAGCAGCGCGACGGCCTGCGCCGTCAAGATGATTAGGCGGCGATCGAAGCGATCCGCCGCGTAGCCGCCGAACGGCCCGAGCAGCAGCATCGGCAGCGCCACGGCGAAGGTCACGACGCCGAGCAGAAAGGTGTCCTTGGTGAAGTGGTAGGCGAGATACGGGCGCACGACGCCCTGGCTGCCCATCGCGAGAAAGAACGCGGCGTTGCTCGCGGTGAGCCAACGGAACTGCGGGATGGCGAAGATCTCGCGCGCCTCGCTCGGCGGCGGCGAGGGCAATTCGGGTACAGGGCGTTCCATGCGCGGAAACGTAGGCCAGCACGCAGCGCGCCTCGTACGCACCCGGGGTCTGACCCCGGTGCGTACGAGGGCGACGCAGTGCGTCAGCGCGCGGCGCCGAACAGCCGCTCTGCGAGCTCGTCGTAGGAATGCGCGACGTCGTGCGCGCCAGCTGCGATGAGCCGCTGAGCATGCCCGTCGCGCACGTGGGAAGCGGCGCACAGGCCGATGACGCGCATGCGCGCAGCGGCTGCCGAGGCGACGCCGATCGGGGAGTCCTCGATCGCGACGCACGCGCCCGGGTCGGTCGCGAGACCGGCCGCGGCGTCGAGGTAGATGTCCGGGTGCGGCTTGCCGCGAGCCAGCTGCGCGGCGCTGAACAGACGATCGCCGAAGTGATGCGCGAGCCCGAGCTTTGCCAGGATCTGCGCAAGCCACTCCGTCGTGCTCGACGATGCCACGGCGCGCGGAAGATGTGCGGAGCGCTCGAGGAACTCCGCGACGCCCGTGACGGGGAGAACGCTGGCGTTGACTCGCTCCCAGGTGCGCGCCTTGCACTGCTCGATGAAGCCAAGCGGGAGCGCTCTTCCGAAGCGCGCCTCGATGCGCGGCACGCAATCTGCCCAGCGATGCCCGCAATAGAGATCGAGTGCGTCGTCGTACGAGGTGGGGAGACCGATCTCGGTGAGGCATTCCGCGAGCGCGCGATTCGCGGGCGCCTCGCTGTCTGCGATCACGCCGTCGAAGTCGAACACGATCGCTCGCACCGGCTGCGCGTCGCCGCGGTTCACGAGTGGAGCGCAGCCGCGCGCCGGGGCAACGCCGCTCCGCGCAGCTCGTCCAGCACGGGCTGCATGCGCGCGAGCGCCTCCGCGATGTCTGACTCGCTCGCGGCGTAGCAGAAGCGCAGGAAGCCTTCGCCCGCGGCGCCGAAATCGATGCCGGGCGTGCATGCGACGTGCGCCCGCTCGAGCAGCGCGCTCGCGAGCGCGACCGAGTCGCTGCCGAACGCGCGCGCGTCGGCGAACACGTAGAACGCGCCCTCGGGTTCGCGCGCGACGCCGAAGCCGAGCGCGCGCAGCCCCGCGACCAGCCGCGCCCGGCGCATCGCGTACGCGGCGCACGCGGCGGCGACGGTGCCCGCGCCCTCGCGCAGTGCCGCGATGCCGGC
>JANNKN010000601.1:0-7350 GCA_031396315.1 Deltaproteobacteria bacterium | reverse complement strand
GAACGAGCGCGAAGGACGCAGCGCAAAACGCGAACGCGCCGAGCAAGGTCACGAGCGGCCGCGACAGAGAGAAGTGGAGCAGCGGGCGGTAGCTCGATTCGATGATGCGATTGAAGAGGCGCAGCGCGCGGTTGCCCTCGTGCCCGGTGTTCGAGAGCCACACGGAGGCGAGGAACGGAATGATCGTGAGCGAGATCAGCAGCGAAGCGCCCACGGTGAAGATCACCGCGAGCGGCATGCCGCGGATGTATTTGCCTGCACCGCCCGGCAGCGTGAGCAGCGGCAGGAACGCGAGCATGAGCGTCGCGGTGCAGCCGAGTACCGCGACACCGATTTGTTGGGTCGCGCGGATCGCCGCTTCGCGCCGCGTCGCGCCGGCGCGCAGGAAGCGCGTCACGTTCTCGGTGACGACGATCGAATCGTCGACGAGCAGGCCGAGTGCAATCACGAAGCCGACGATCGAGAGCTGATTCAGCGAGAGCCCGACGGCTTGCAGCAGCGCGACGCCGATCGCGAGCGAGAGCGGAATCGAGATCATTACGATCAGCGCCGCGCGAATCCCGAGCGGCAGCAGCGTGATCAGCACCAGCCCGATCGCGAGCGCGAAATCGCGGTAGAGGCCGTCGAGGCGGTGCGCGACGTTTCTCGACTGATCGAAGATCAGCGCGACCTCGATCTCTGCGGGAACGCTCTGCTCGAACGCGTCGAGTGCAGCGACTGCGCGGTCGCGCACGTCGAAGATGTTCTGGTTCTCGCGCATCTCCACCGTCACGAACACCGCGCGCTGGCCATTCACGCGCGCCTGGTGCGTCTCCTCGGCGTAACCCCACTCGACGTCCGCCACGTCCTCGATCCGTACGAGGCGTGCGCCGTCGCCGGCGATCACGGTGCGCTGCACCTCGCCCAGCGACTCGAAGTGCGTGCCCGTCTCGACGTTGAAGCGTCGCCCGCCTTGCTCCACCGCACCGCCAGGCACGTTCGCCGCGCCGGCGCTGAGCGCTCCCAACACTCCATTCAGAGGAACGTTCAGCTGCTCGAGCTTCGCGGGATCGAGCCGCACACGAACTTGGGATTCGGGGTACGCCCAGGTCTCGACCTCCTTCACGCCGGGCAGCACCTCGAGGCGGTCTTCCAGCCGCTCCGCGAGTCGCTCGAGCTCGCGGTAGGGGGCGGTCTCCGAGAGCAGCGCGATCGGGAGAATCGCGACCTCGGTGGTGCGCAGGCGCGCTACGTCGAGCCGCGCGAGATCCTGCGGCAGCTCGGGCCGCAGCGCGTTCACCTCGCGCACGATCTCTTCATACTTCTTCTCGGTGTCGGCGTCGTAATCGAACTCGACGACCGTGATCGAGAAGCCGTCCTGCATCGAGCTCTCGACCTTCTTCAGGTCGTCGAGCTCGCGCACCCGATCTTCGAGCGGATCGACGACGAGCTCTTCGAGATCGCGCGGGCTCGCCCCTGGATGCACCGCGGTGATGAAGTAGACCGGCATCGGGAAGCTCGGGTCTTCCGCGCGCGGGATCGTGCGCAGCGCCGAGATGCCGATCGCGATCAACATGCCGAAGAGCACGAGCGTGAGTTGCGGACGCTCGACCGCGAGCTTCGCGATCTTCATCGCGCGGCCGCGACTTCTTCGCCGATCACGCGCACGGGCGTTCCCTCACGCAGGTATGCGACGCCGTCGGTAACGACTTGGTCCACGCCATCGAGCCCGGCGCGCAGCGCGGCGTCGTCGCCCGACAAGAAGGCGACGCGCACTTCGAGCCGTCGCGCGTGCCGGCCTGCGTCGTCGAGTGCGAACACCACGCCGGCATCGCCGTCGCCGAGCGCGAGTGCCGCGAGGGGGATCAGCGTGACGGGCTCGCCGCCGCTCGGCGCGATCTCGACGCGCGCCGCCATGCCCGAGAAGAGCGCGGTGTCGCCCGGCAGAACGGCGACCTCCACGTCGAAGGTGCCCGTCGCGGGCGAGGCCGCTGCGGCGATCTGCGTCACGCTGCCCGCGAGTGGCGCACCGGGGTAGGCGTTCGTTTCGACGAGCGCTGCGTCGCCGAGCCGCAGCCGCACGACGTCGCGATCCGCGACCGAAGCGCGCACGATCCAACCCTGCGCCGCGCTCTTGAAGGCGAGCACAGGCACGCCCGGGCCGACCATCTCGTTCTCTTCCACGAGCCGCGCGAGGATCACGCCATCCGCGGGCGCGCGAATCTCCGCGTGCTGTGCGTCGAAGCGCGCCATGCGTAGCCCAGCGCGCGCAACCTCCTCGGCGGTGCGCGCGTCCTGCACGAGTTGCAACGCCGCGACGCCCGCGGCGTGCAATTCCTCTGCGCGCGCAACGTCGCGCTGCGCCTTCTCGTGCCCCATGCGCGCCTGCGTCACGCGCGAGCTGGCCTCCTCGGGCTCGAGCGTCGCGAGCAATTGTCCACTTGTTACCGCCGCACCTTCATCGACGAGAATGCGATCCACGATGCCAGGAATTTTGAACGACAGTCGCGCCTCTTCCTTGCCCGCGAGTGCGCCGGTCGCGCGAACCGGCGCAGCCGCGGCGACGCGGCGCACCGCTGCGAGCCGCACGGGCTGCGTCTCCTCGACGGTGGGTGCAGGCGCCGCGGCTTCCTTGCACGCGGCGAACGCGAGGCACACCACGAGCAACAGCAGCAGCGCGGCGCGAGCGCCGCTTCTCGAATCCAGCATCGGCTCAGCTCCGCCGCGTTCGCTGCGCGGCTCGCCCTGGGCGCTCAGGGCTTCGCTTGGCGCGGCTCGTGAGCAGCCCACCAAACGCGAATCGGTACGCGTCGCGAACGACGCGCGGGAGATCTTTGTCGGCGATGATGCCGGCGCAGCGGCCGCGAATGACGGCGGTCGCGATGCCGTGCACCTCGCACCAGGCGGCAAACGTCGCGGCCTCGAGGTCGCCGCGCGGCAGTACGCCGGCCGTCATGCAGTCGCGCACGCTGCGCCGCAGCCGGTCGTAGTTGTCGAGGCCGACGTCCCACTTCTTGGCCTTGCGAATGCGCTCCGCAACGCGGCGCGTGATGAACATCAGTTCGTAGAGCCGCGGGTTCTCGAACGCGAAACGCAGATACAGCTCGCCAATGCGGAAGAGATGTTCGCCGGGCGTGAGCTTCGTGTCGTCGAGCCGCGTGAGCTGCGTGCGCATTCGCGCAAAGCCCTCCACGTGCAGCGCGTACAGGATCGCGTCCTTATCGGGGAAGTACGCGTAGAGCGCGCCGGGCGTGTAGCCGACCGCGTCCGCGATGCGGCGCATCGAGACGCGCTCGAAGCCCTCGTCGACGAAGAGTTGCAGCGCCGCACCCTCGATCTCGGCGCGCGTCGCGTCGCGCGCTCGCTCCTGTCGCGCGCTGCGTGCAGGAGGCTCGAGGGGCTGTCTGCGTCGGCGTTGGGGGGACGGCAATGAACACCGTTCAGCGGGCTGAACGGTGTTTAATCGGAATCCCTCGAGCGCGCAAGCCGAAGCGGCTCAGCGCACCCGCGCACCGCCTGCGTGTGCGCTGCACGCCCGTTGCTGCCGCTCGCATTCACGTACCGGCGCACGCGTCCGCGGTCACTCCATACCAACCTCAGCGGAGCACCTCTCATGTTGCGCAGCACCCTCGTCGCCATCGCCTTCGCCGCAGCGATCGCGGCCTCAGCCGCCGCCACACCGCTCTCCTACGACCCCTGCGAAACGCAGAACGGCGACGGCCTCGATCTCCGCAGCGATCACCGCCCCCCGCCCGGCCATCACTTCTCCTTCACCGACGGCAAAGACGGCCGCCCGCATCGTCACCACCGCGACCGCGGCGACGACTTCCACCCCGGCGGCGATGATTGGCAAGGCCACGATGGCCGCGACTGCACACCCGTCCCCGAGCCCACCGCACTCGCCCTGCTCGCCGCCGCCGCCCTGCTGATCGCTCGCCGCTCCACGCGCTGAAGTAACCCGAGCGCGAACAAGGCGAAGCGCGCGGGAGGCGCGCCTCAACGGCGCGCCGATCCGCGCCACTCCCTAAGAGAATCCCCGACCCGAGACCGAGCACGAGCGGCCGGGGCGGGGCCGGGGGCGGCGGAGGCGAAATTAAGCGCAGAGAGGCCCCCGACAGAAGCGCCCGGTGCTTCTCGGCGCGCGAGGCCTTGCGACGCGCGCCAACGCCCAGGGGCCGAACGAGCCATTCGCCTCCGCCGCCCCCGGCCTCGCCCCGGCTGCGCAGCCCGCTCCAATTCCCGTGCCGCCCTACAGCGCATCCTTTACAAACGCACCGCCCTTGAGAATCGCCCGCACCTTGGCCTTGTTCTGCAGCAGCGCAATGTCCACCGACGGATCCCCATCCACGACGAGCAAATCGGCGTAATAACCCGCCCTCACCAGCCCGGTCTTGACGGCGCCGCCGAGCAGCTCGCCGCCGTTCTTCGTGCTCCACCGAATCACGTCGAGAGCCGGGATTCCCACCTGCTTCACGTAGAACTCGAGCTCCTCCATGTAGCGTCCATGCGGAAGCACGATGATTCCATAATCATCTCCGAGCACGACTCGCATGCCGTTCGAGCGCGCTTGCTGCACGCGGCGCACGACGTTCTCGAATTCGTTGCGCAGCGGCGCCATCTGCTCGGGCGTCGCCATCGAGAGCGCTGCGTCCGGCGCGATCATCTGCGCCGTGAAGAATGCGCTCGGCACCCAGAACACGCCGCGCTCGATCATCGCGTCCATGCATTCTTCGTCCATCTGATCGCCGTGATCGATCACGTCGATGCCGGCGGCGACCGCTTCGAGCAGCACGTTCTTCCAGGCGCAGTGCGCGCGCACCTTGGCTCCCCGCGAGTGAGCGGTGCGAATCACGGTCGCGAGCTCTTCCTTCGAGAGGCTCGTCGCACCCTCGTACTCCGGCACGGCGTGCCCGCCCGAAAGGAACAGCTTGATCATGCGCGCGCCGCGTTTGATCTCGCTGCGGACGGCGCGCTCGAACTCATCCGGGCCCGAGCACAGCAGCTGAGCGCCCTTGTTACCGAGGTTCCACCACCACTTCTCGGTGTCGGTGTAGCCGCCGATCGCGTCGAGACCGCGGCTCGCGGGCAGCATGCGCGGGCCGGGAATTAGGCCCTCTTGGATCGCGAGCCACACGTCGGCGTCCACGGTGCCGGCGTTCGCGCCGCTCGAGACCACGCTCGTGATGCCGCAGTCGAGCGCGAGCTTCAGGTTTTTCGCGGCGACGAGCGCGAGATAGTTCTCCGGGCGCTCGACGCCGAGCGGCTCGGGCTGGATCGTGATGTTGTTGTAAGAAGCGTGAAAGTGGCCGGAGACGATGCCGGGCATCACCGTCTTTCCAGCGAGATCGATCACGCGGTCATCGGGCTTCGCGGCCACGGGAGCGGCGCCGAGGCTCGCGATGCACTCGCCATCGATCACGATGTTCGTGCCGGGCTTCGCTGCGCTGTCGCCGTCGAGCAGGTTCGCGTTCTTCAGGACCAATCGCGCCATCGCGCTTCTCCTCAGGAAAATTGACTACGCCCGCCGGAACGCCGCGAGCAGCTCGGCCTCTTTGTGACGCGCCGCCTCGAGATGGCGTTCCTTCACCGTGTCGAAGCCGCGCACGAGCTCGGGCAAGCTCGCGATCTCGATTGCGACCGGCAGGTTCTCGTGCGTCAGCGAATCCAGCAGCTCGTCGAGCGTACGCTCGTAGCGTGCGATCTCCGCGCGTTCGTCGCGGCGATGCTTCGTCCAGCCGAACGGATCGAAGGGCGTGCCGCGCAAGAACCGCATCGCCGCCATCAACTTGAATGCCGGCAGCATTACGCGCATGGGAATCAGCCACTTCTTCACGCGCCCGGTCTCCGGATCGCGCGGCGCGAGGAACGCGGGCAGGAACTGCGGCGAGAGGTGGAGGGCGATCCCATAATCGCCCTCGAACTCGCGCGCGACTTGCGCGGCGAACGAGCCGTCCGTGTAGAGCCGCGCGACTTCGTACTCGTCCTTGTAGGAGAGCAGCTTGAAGTAGTACCGCGCTGCCGCCTTCGCGAGCGCGTCGTGGCCGCTCACGGTCTGGTGTTCGCGCTCGGCGACGCGCACGACGAGCTTTCGATAGCGATCCGCGTAGGCGGCGCCCTGATAAGCCGTGAGAAATTCGGCACGCTTCGCGACCAGCTCCTTCAGCGAAGCATCGGCGGACGCTGCGGGCTCGCGCAGCATCGGCCTTGCGGCGCGCTCCACCGCCTTCGGGTCGTGCGCGAGCAGGCGTCCCCACGCGAACGCGCGGCGATTCATCTCGAGGCCGCGGCCGTTCAGCACGATCGCGCGATCGAGCGCCGCAAAGCTCACCGGCAGCTTGCCGCGCTGCCACGCGACCCCGAGCAGCAGCAGGTTGCTCGCGATCGTGTCGCCGAGCAGCGCAACGGCGAGCTCGCTCGCGTTCACCGCGTGCGTGTTCGCAGCGCCGCACGCGCTGTGCACCGCGCCGAGCATCTTGTCTGCGGAGAAGTCGAGGTTCGCGTTGGTCGCGAATTCCGCGGTGGGCTGCACGTGCGTGTTCACGATCGCCGTCGTGCGCGAGGAGAGCTTCGGGAGATTCTCGAAGCTGGTCGTCACCACCAGGTCGCAGCCGATGGCGAGATCCGCGCCGCCGAGCCCGATGCGCGTTGCGTGAATCTCCTCGGGCGTCTTCGCGATGCGCACGTGGCTCGCGACGGCGCCGTTCTTCTGGGCGAGCCCCGTCACGTCGAGCTCGCTCGCGCCGCGGCCTTCGAGGTGTGCGGCCATCGCGAGGATCGCGCCCACCGTGACGACGCCACTGCCGCCGATGCCCGTGAGCAGCACGTTGTAGGGCGCGTCGAGCGCGGGCAATGCGGGCGTGGGCAGAGCCGCGAACAGCGCGCTCTCGTCGATGCCGGCCTGCTTCGTCTCCGCCTTGCGCAGCTTGCCACCTGTTACGGAGACGAAGCTCGGGCAATAGCCTTTGACGCACGAGAAATCTTTGTTGCAGCTCGATTGGTTGATCTTCCGCTTGCGACCGAACTCGGTCTCGAGCGGCTCGATCGAGATGCAGTTGCTTTGCACCGAGCAATCGCCGCAGCCCTCGCACACCAGCTCGTTGATCAGAATGCGGCGATCGGGGTCGTGGAACTTGCCCTGCCGGCGGAGGCGCCGCGCTTCTGCCGCGCAGGTTTGGTCGTAGACGATCGCGGTGACGCCCGGCGTCTCGCGGAGTCGCTTCTGCACGGTCATCAGCTCGCTGCGATCGTGCACGGCGACGCCCGCCGGGAACACGCCTTCGTCGAATTTGGTCGTGTCGTCCGTAACAACGACGACGGTCTTCACGCCTTCCGCGACGAGCTGCCGCGCGATCTCGGGGCAGGTCACTTCGC
>JANNKN010000516.1:0-4121 GCA_031396315.1 Deltaproteobacteria bacterium | reverse complement strand
GCGCTGCTCGATGCGTTCCGCAAAGTGCTCGCGCGCGTGCCCGTCGGTTCGGGGCGGCACGACGTCGAGGCCGAGACGGTCACGGTCTACGAGCGCATGCTGTCGGTGATGAATCAGATCGGGAGCTTCGACGGCTCGCTCGAGTTCGAGCAGCTGTTCGTGAGCGAGAACGGCGAGCCGCCGTCGCGCGCGGTCGTCGTGGCGACGTTCCTCGCGCTGCTCGAGCTGGTGCGCGTCTCGGCGCTGCGCGTTTATCAGGGAGTTCGCGAGTTGGATGGCGTGCCCGAGGGCGCGATCCGCTTGCGGCGATCGGAAGAGGGTGCAGATGAATGGCGGCGGCGAATCGCGGAAGACCCGCGCGCCGTGGAGGGGCTGTGATGGAGCGTTCGCAGCAGAAGCAGATTGTCGAGGCATTGATCGTTGCGGCGGGCGAGCCCGTCTCGGCGGCGCGGCTCGCCGAGATCGTGCCGGGCCTCGAGGCGAGCGATGTCGCGAGCCTCGTGGCGGAGCTACGCGGCGAGTACGAGGCGCAGGGGCGCGCGCTCGAGATCTGGGAGGTGGCGGGCGGCTATCAGCTGCGGACGCACGCGAGCGTTGCGCCGTATCTGCGCCTCCTTCACCGCGAGCGCGCCGTGCGGCTGACGCGCGCTGCGCTCGAGACACTCTCGGTGATCGCGTATCGCCAGCCGGTGACGCGCGCCGAGGTCGAGCACGTGCGCGGCGTCGACGCGGGGCCCGTGCTGAAGGGCCTCGTCGATCGCAAGCTGGTGCGGATCGCGGGCCACCGCGAGGTGCCGGGCCGACCGCTCGTATACGCGACCACGAAGCGCTTCCTCGAGCTGTTCGGCCTGCCGAAGCTCGATGATCTGCCCACGCTGCGCGAAGTCGAAGAGCTGCTGCCTCCGCCCGAGAGCGCGGCGCTGGTGACGCCGCTCGATGCGGAGACTGCGGAGGCGATCGAATCTGCGCCGCCGCCGAGCGAGTTCCACTGAAGCCGCCGCGCCGAGGCAAACCGCGCGCGCGGGGAGCGAGCCCGCGCGACGGTGCCGAGCCCCGCGGGCCGGGCGCGGGCGGGCGCAGCGAGCGACCGCAAGGCGAACGCGGGCGTCGCGGTGCGGCGCGCGATTCCGGGCGACCGCGCCCTGCGAGCGATGCGCAGGCCCGCGGCGCGCGACACGGCAAGCGCGATGTCCGAGCGGCCGGACGCAAGCCCGGGGCTGCTCGGCCCGCGGCGCGCAGCGACGGGCCGCCGAGCGAAGCCCAACAAGTCGGGAGCGGCCGCCCCGAACGTCTCCAGAAATTGATCGCAGCCGCTGGGCTCGCGTCACGCCGTGCCGCGGAAGAGCTCGTGTTGGCCGGCCGCGTGCTGCTGAACGGCCGCGTCGCACAGCTCGGCGATCGCGCCGACCTCGCGAGCGACGATCTGCGCGTCGACGGCAAGCGGCTCAGCGCCGAAGTACGCGACTACTGGATCCTCAACAAGCCGACGGGAGTGATTACGACGCTGAGCGATCCCCACACTGGCGATCGCCGCACCGTGCACGATCTCCTGCCGGCGGAAGCGCGCGGCGCGCGGCTCTTTCCGGTGGGTCGTCTGGACGTCGGCTCCGAGGGCCTCGTGCTGATGACGAACGACGGCGAGCTGGCGCACGCGCTGTTGCATCCGTCGCGCGAAGTCGACAAGGAATATCGCGTGCGTGTGCGCGGCAAGATCGGAGTCGCGACGCTCGAGCGCTTGCGCGGCGGCATCGAGCTCGACGACGGGCCGATGCGTCCCGCGCACGTGTCGCCCGCTGAATACGACGCGGAGCGCGACGAGAGCGAAGTCGTCCTCATCCTTCGCGAAGGGCGCAAACGCGAGATCCGCCGCGCGCTGGATGCGCTCGGCCACCGCGTCGTGCGGCTCGTGCGCGAGCGCATGGGGCCGCTCGTGCTTGCGCGCATCCCGCTCGGCGAAGCGAGGCGGCTCGGGCCGCGCGAAGTCACGGAGCTGATCGCGTTCGCAAAGGCTCGCGAGCAGGCAACTGCGGGCGGAACCCGCGGCCCGCGCGAGGCAAACTCCGCGGCTCGCGAGGAACCTCACGAACCGGACGGAAGTGATTGATTCTGAAGGGTTTTTTCGAGTAGACTTCATTCGTTGCAACCGGGAATGCGGCGAATGCGGAACTCCGGTCGATCTCTTGCGTGCGCACTCGCGCTGCTCGCTCCGGCGAGTGCGCTGCGCGCCGAATCGGTGTCGGGAGTCTGCCCGGACGGCAGCATCTACATCGTTCAGCACGAGCGTCAGATCCCGTGCAAGCGCTCGAAGCAAGTCGAGCCCGGCGAGATGCCGCCGGTGCGGCCCGACTATCTGCCGAAGCCGCACACCTGGGAAGTCTGGGCCGAGCAGCACGACCCTAACAACCCCTACAACCTCGTCGATCAAGCCCGCCAGGTTCGCGCGCTCTCGGCGAGCGGTGCCGTGGATGCGCTCGACGCAGCGCCTGGCGCGGCTGCGGGCGCCTCGAGCGGAGCCACTGCGGAGCGTGCGAGCCTCGCACCGCGAACCGGCGCGCCGAACGCGCGCGACGTCGGCCCGCTCGACCTCGGCCTGAGCGAGCAGGACCTCGCCGACCTGTTCGCAATCGTCGAGCTGTCGCAGCAGCGCGTGCCCGCGCGCTTCGAGCGCGAGACCGCGGCCGGCGACGGCGTCTCGCGCGTCGCGTTCGCGCGCTCACGCGCGTTCGAGGAGCGCCTGCTCGACGCACAGGCCGCGCGCGGCGGTGCGACCGGGGATCAGGTGTTGCTCTTCAGCGCCCGCTCGAATCGCCCGCAAGAGTTCTGGCCGAACTTCACGTTCGTGCTGGAATCATTGACCTTCCAGCCCGACGCGGCGAACGATCGCCAGCTCGGCGTGCTGCAAGGCCACCTCGGCCAACTGAACGAAGGCGAGGTCGTGCTCGGCTACATCGTGCTGCCGACGACGATGCAGCTCGATGGGCGCGACCTTCAGATCTATTGGGACGATCGGCACACCACCGCGCGGTTCTGAGCCGAAGGCCCTGGACTCGCGGTCGGGGTCAGCGCGGAAACGTCGCGTAGAGCTGGGTGTAGAAGAGCCTGCCGTCGGGCGCGCGTGCGATTCCGACGCCCGTCGCGTTGAACGGGCGCGAGACCAGGTTCGCGCGATGGTCGGGCGAGTTCTGCCAGCCCGTGAGCACGGAGCTGTTGGGGTCGGCACGACTCGTCAGCGCGACGTTCTCGCCGATCAGCGAGATGCCGGTGATGCCGGCACGCGCGATCCGGTCCGGCGCGAGCAGGCCTTCGGGATTCTCGTGCGCGAAGAAGTCGCGGCGCACCATGTCTTCGCTGTGGGCGCGCGCGACGGCGTCGAGGTCGGTGCGGCGCTCGAGCGCGATCAGCTTCAAGCCCACGCGGAATGCGTTCACGTCGCGGTGGAGCTGGTGCTCGAGGCGCGCGAGCTGCGGGTCGTCGGCCCACGCCCAGCGCGCGCCGAGCGGCCCGACGAGCGCGAACCAGAGCCAGAAGCCGAGCAGCATCCAGAAGGCGTGGCGCGGCGTGCGCGGCATCACCACTCCGTCTTGGATAGATCGTCGCCGTCGTCGATGGCCTCGCTCACGACTTCGCGCTTCACGAGCTTTCCGCCCTGATAGATCGAGCGTGTGTCGATCTGCCCGTCGCCGTCGCGGTCCTCGTCGCGGCGCGCGATGCGCTCGTCGGCATCGTAGAGCGTGACGAGATCGAAGCGCCCGTTGCCGTCGCGGTCTTCGCGCTCCTTCGCGAGCTTGCCGCCGCGGTAGAGCGACTCGCGGTTGCGGTAGCCGTCTCCGTCGAGGTCGAGCTCCTGGCGGCTCAGCCGGCCCGCGCGGTCGTAATAAGACCACGAATCGGGGATGCCGTCATAGTTCGTGTCGCGCCGCTGGCGGGAGACGGCGCCGTCCGTGTGCTCGACCCAGGTGTCGATCCGGCCGTCGAGGTTCGCGTCCTCCTCGATGCGAGTCTCACGGCCCGTTACCGGATCGAGCCACGCGGTGCGATCCGGACGCGCGTCGCCGTTCTCGTCGAACTGCTCGCGCGCCGGACGGCCGCTCGCGTCGCGGTAGATCCAGTGATCGGGAGCG
>JANNKN010000513.1:0-2520 GCA_031396315.1 Deltaproteobacteria bacterium | reverse complement strand
TGTCGAAGCTGATCGCGCTCGCGCTCGCCGCTGGAGTCGCAAGCCTCGCGGGCTGTGCGACGACGAACACGGCTCCGGCGCGTCCGGTTGTTACGGAGGACGCCGTGCGCGAGGCGCGCTCGCACCACGCCCAGGGCGGGGCGCTGCTCAAGGAAGGCAAGGTCCCGCTCGCGATCCGCGAGCTGCGCGCAGCGGCTGGGCTCAACCCGAACGATCCCTGGATCCGGCTCGCGCTCGGCGAGGCCTATCGCCTGCGCGGCCTGATGACCGAAGCAGAACACGAGATCCGCGAGGCGATCGTGATCGACCCGAAGTTCCAAGAAGCCCGGCTCACGCTCTCCGGCATCTACATCCAGCAGCAACGCTACGCGGAAGCGATCGCCGAGGCGCAGGTGCTGATCGACGACCCGACTTACACCGACGTCTGGATGCCGCTCACCAACAAGGGTTTCTCGCTGATGCGGCTCGACAGGCTCGCCGAAGCCCGCAACAGCCTCGAGCTCGCGGTCGAGTTCAAGGATGAATACTGGCGCGCGCACCTCAATCTCGGCATTTTGGCTGCGCTCGAGGGTCACCGCGAAGACGCGCTCGCGCACTTCGCGAGTGTCATCGAGCACGGCGCTGGGACGTTGGGGGAGGCCGAGGCGAACTACCGCACGGCCGAGATCTACGATGCCCTCGGTGACCCGAGCCGCGCGATCCGTCATCTCATGGCCGCTACCGAGCGCAACCCGGATGGACAATGGGGCAGGGCATCGGTCGAGTACCTGAAGCGCCTGCAGTAGGCGGCGACGACGGCGGGCGCGAGCCGATCGGCCGCTACATCGCGCAGCAGCGGCGGCTGCGCGGCATCGAGCTCGAAGAACTCGCTACTCGCACGCGCATTCCGCGCCGCTCGCTCGAGCGGCTCGAGGCGGGCGCGTTCGATCTCTCGCCGGATGGCTTCTCGCGCGGGTTCGTACGCACGGTTGCCGAGGCGATCGGGCTCGATCCCGACGACGCGGTCGCGCGCATGCTGCCGGAGCCCGACCCCGCGCGGCACGCCTCGCCCCGCCCGGGACGCGTGCTCGGCGCCTTAGCAGGGTTGGCGCTGCTCGCGGGCGTGGCGCTCGCGGTGCGCGCACTGATCTTCTTGCCGAGCGCGCCCGTGGATCTCAGTGCGCGAGGCGAGCTGCCGGTGCGCCGCGATTTCGTGCGCGCCCTCGCCGCTGCACAGGGCATCGACGCGGCGGCGCTGACCGCTCGCGCCGCGATACTCGCGCCACTGCCAGCGGAGAGCGAAGTGCCGCCGGCGATCGCGGAAGCGGATGCGGTGCAAGCCGCGCCCGCACGCCCGCAACCTCGAGCGCAGCCCGCGACGACGACTCCCAGCGCGACTGCGACGACGGCCGCCGCGACTCTGGGCGCGCCTGCGCCGAGCGCGCAAAGTCTGCCGCTGCCCGAGCTAGAAGCCGCCGGAGCGTCGCCCGAGCGCGCTCCGGAAGCCCGGGAGCCCACGCCGCCCGCGAGCGCGTCGATCGCGAGCGAAACGCACACACCCGCAGCCGCCATCGAGGGCGCAGCGACCGAGGCTGAACCCTTGCCCGCGCCGAGTCCCGATGCAGAAGCTCACGACTGAGGCGCTCGTGCTGCGCACGGTCGACTTCGGCGAATCCGATCTCGTGGTTCATCTGCTGACACCCGCGACGGGCCGAATCGCTGCGATCGCGAAGGGCGCGCGCCGCAGCACGAAGCGCTTCCCGGGCACGCTCGATTTCTTCAATCACCTGAACGTCCAGATGGAGCGCAAGCGCAGTGTCGCGCAGCTCGCGCGGCTCGAGCACGCGCGGCTGCTGCGTGCGTTCCACGGGCTGCGCGAGAACGCGGGGCGCTTCGCGCTCGGCTGCTACTTGCTGGAGCTGCTCGATCGTCTGGCACCCGAAGGCGGCCGCCCCGGCGATCTCGCGGCGCTTTTCCGCTTTGCGCTCGACGCGCTAGGCGCGATCGACACACTGCCGCCGGAGCCGCGCTTGCGCGCGTTGCTCGAGCTGCGCCTGCTCGCCGCGGTCGGGCTTCGCCCCGAGCTCGCTCGCTGCGTGCGCTGTGGCCGCGCGATCTCGACTCCGCGCGCGCAGTTCTGGATCGCGGAGGGCGGCGCGATTTGCGCGGCCTGCACGCAACCGGACGAGCAGGGCATCCCAGTTCATCTCGGGACACTGCGCGCACTCGATCAGAGCCTCTCGTTTCCGCTTGCGAACACGGGCCGGATCGCGCTCTCCGATGCCGCACTGCGCGAGGCGCAAACCGTGATAGGAAGGTTCCTCCGGTTCCATGTGGGCGTGGAGCTGAGGAGTGAGGGGTTTCTGGAGGAGCGGCTCGGCAGGGGCGCAGGCGCGATGCCGGTCCGGTGATTTCGTCTAGTCCGGTGCCTTCCTCTAACTAGATTTTTCCGTTGCTTCGCTCGCCTCCGCAGACTCCGGCTCGCTGCGCGCCGCGGCATGCGGGGGAGGACGGACCTACTGGGGCGCTCGCGGCTTGCGT